>CAYGRX010000163.1:0-4220 GCA_964352365.1 uncultured Rickettsiales bacterium | reverse complement strand
TGCCAGAATTCCTCGTGAATCATCTAAAACTAAGGATATTACAGGTGGTCTACCACGTGTTGCTGAGTTATTTGAAGCTCGTAAACCGAAAGACCATGCGATTTTAGCTGAGCAAGATGGTACAATTCAATTTGGTAAGGATTATAAGTCTAAAACTAGAATTTCAATTGTATCTGATAGCTCTGATATTGAGCCGATTGAGTACGTAATTCCAAAAGGTAAGCATTTACTTGTTAATGAAGGTGATAGAGTTCAAAAAGGTGATCTTCTTCTTGATGGTAACCCAGTTCCTCATGATATCCTTCGTGTAATGGGTGTTGAAGCTTTGACTGATTACTTAACTGAAGAAGTTCAAAAAGTTTATCGCTTACAAGGTGTATCTCTAAACGATAAGCATATTGAGGTTATCGTTTCTCAAATGCTTAAAAAGGTTGAGATTGTTGATGCTGGTGAGACTACTTTCCTTTCTGGTGAAGAAGTTGATAGAGAAGATTTCGATCTTGAAAATGCTAGAGCTGTTGCTGCTGGTGGACGTGAGGCTACATTCTCACCAATCCTTCAGGGTATCACTAAAGCATCTCTTCACACTAAGAGCTTTATCTCAGCTGCTTCATTCCAAGAAACAACTCGTGTTCTTACTGAAGCATCTGTATCAGGTAAAATTGATGAGCTTAAAGGTTTGAAAGAAAACGTTATTGTTGGTCGTCTAATTCCAGCTGGAACGGGTTCTTACTTTAGCAAAATTAAGAAGCAAGCAAACCAACGTGATTTTGATACTGTTTCTGAAAGAGAGTCTCTTGAAGCTAAACTATCAGCTGAACAAGAAGATATTGCAGAAGCTGCTGAAAAATTAGCTGCTGAAGGTTAATGAAAGTCATAAGATTGATTCAGTGAATCAATCTTAGCTTTTATTCACAAGAACTTAAATTTTATTAGCGGAAGTGAAATAAAATTTATTTAGTTCGCCATTGTAAATATATAACTAAAGCATAAGCTGAAATTTTAAACTACAAAGCCTCGCTATTAGCTTAGCGGGGCTTTTTTGTGTCGCAATTTTGGAAAACTTGAAAGCTTTGACTAATGTGTAATCTAAAAATTATGTTGTTTAAAAGAAGTTGAATTATTTTGTTAGATGACCCAATTTAATAACTCGCAACTCAAATTTTTGTAACTATACTAATGTTTCAATAGAATATAATTTTATGAATAATATAACTAGATACTCATTTTTACTTATTTCACTTGTCATAATTAGTTGTGGCTTTTCAGCCTTTGCCAATACGGAAACTGATTGGCAATTTTCCCCTGAAAATGAAGGGGGAATAAGGCTTATTACTTCTGGTCATAATTTTGATGAGCCTGTTCAGCACTCTGCGATACATATTCAATTTAAGGATAAATGGAAAACAAATTGGAAGCACCCGGGAGACACTGGTGTTCCAATAAAAGTTATTCACGACAATTCACAAAACATAAAAAATTTCAAGTTGCTTTGGCCATCTCCTATGCGTTTTGAGTTTTATGGTATTGAAACTTGGGGTTATAAAGATGAAGTTGTTCTGCCCGTTCAATATGAAGTGATTAACCAATCCAAGCCAGTATATTTGAATTTGGATGTTAACTGGGCCGTGTGTGATGAAATTTGTTTGTTTGAAGAAGATAAGCTTTCACTATTGATAAAAAATGGTGATTCAAATGTGGAAAATGAAAAATTAATTAAAAAATATCTTAATAAAATTCCATCGAAATATTTAGATCAAAGCAAAGTTAAAGTTACATCCTACACTGTTAATGAAAACGAAGTTAAATTTACCTTCAAATCTAAAAGTGAGTTTTCGGATAAATTGGATTTATTCATATCAGAGGCTTCTGAAAATATAAGATTTCCAACTCCAAAAGTTGAAATTTCTGATGATAAAAAAGAGGCAATTATAACCACTAATTATGAGAAGCTGACTAACACGGTTGATATTTATAAAACAGAGCTGGATTTAGTATTAGCAAATGGTGATAGCTCAATTGAATTTAAAAATTCAGAAAATAAACCAATTATTGCTACAGAAAAAAGTTTGGAAATTAAACAAGAGCTAAATAAAGAGACTGTTAAAGAAATTGAAGCACCTTCACCTGAGGACTTATCTGTATTATTAGTGTTGTTATTCGCATTTATAGGGGGCTTGATTTTGAACGTAATGCCTTGTGTGTTGCCCGTGCTTTCTATTAAGGTAATGAGCATTATAAAGTCTAGGGGTGCAACTAAAACGCAGATACGCTCAAGTTTTCTTGCTACAGTAGCGGGTATATTATTTTCATTTTTAGTGCTTGCCATTTTAGTGCTGCTACTAAAATCCGCTGGTGAATCTGTAAGTTGGGGAATGCAATTCCAGCAGCCTGCATTTTTGATATTCTTAAGTTTGGTAACAACAATTTTTGCTTGTAACCAACTTGGCTATTTTGAATTCAGCTTGCCAAGTTTTTTTAGTAATAAAATTAACAAAAAAATTGATGGGGCGGGCGGAGATAAGTCATTATTAGGCAACTTCCTTACAGGTAGTTTTGCTACTCTTCTTGCAACTCCGTGTACGGCTCCGTTTCTTTCAACTGCTATCGCATTCGCGCTTGGTGCGGGCACGCAATATATTATAATAATTTTCTTTGCTATGGGGCTAGGGTTGGCATTTCCATATATTTTGATAACTATAAAACCTAACCTAGTTAATATTTTTCCTAAGCCAGGTGCTTGGATGGGTAAGGTGAAAACTATTTTAGCCTTATTACTTATAGCAACCTCTCTATGGCTGGTTTATGTAATGGTTAGCAGTTCAGGTATATATAGCGCAATTTTGCTATTTACTTGTCTATTAATGTTAGTTGGGTTTTTGAAGTTTTATCAAAAGAAAAAATTAGATAATAAAAGAAGTTTGCTTTCGGTAATATACATTTCGACAGTTGCTTTTGTAATTCCTCTATATTTTGCAAATATACATTCAACTGCTAAAAAAATGGAAAGCTCTTCCGATTGGATAGTTTTTGAAGATGGTTTAATAGATAGGTTAGTAAGTGAGGGGAATGTAATTTTTGTAGATGTAACTGCGGATTGGTGCTTAACTTGCAAATTTAATAAAGCTAATGTTGTCAGTCCATTGCAGGCATATTTAAAAGCTAATGAAGTAAAACTAATTCGTGCCGATTATACCAAGCCAAGTGCCTTGATTAGCAGATATTTAGAAAAAAATGATGCTTATGCAATTCCTTTAAATAAAGTCTATGGTCCAAATGCAAAAGATGGTATAAGGTTGCCAAGTATATTAACGGAAGGCTCAATTAAAAAGGCCGTGCAATCCGCTAAATAGATACTTAATTTTTTGGTAACCATTTGGTAAGTAATTGGCTGTATGTCTGATTTAAAAACTATCAAAGCTTATAAAGATACGGAAAACTTTCCTGTTGCAAGTAAGGCTATTCCAAAGCAAGCTAGAAAAACCATTAAGGCTATATATGAATTTGCACGAAATGCAGATAATATATCGGATAGTCCCGACCTAGATAAAAAAGAGGCAAAAAGCCAGCTTGAAGTTATCTTAAAATACCTTAACGCTAAAGCCGATCACAAACTCCCTGTTTGGGCGAAGAAATATACTTATTATTGTCGTTCAGGCAAAATTAGTATTAGGCATGGAAAGGCTTTGCTGCAAGCCTTTATTGAAGATACTGTAAAGAATAGATATAATTCTTGGGATGAAACCTTGGCTTATAGCCAAAAATCCGCGGCAACTATTGGTCGTATGGTGCTTGAGGCAAATAGGGAGTATAGTGCAGATTTTTTTGCAGCAGATAAAGTATGTATAGTTTTGCAACTTATTAACCACCTGCAAGATGCAAAAGAAGATTACCAAAAGATTAATAGAATATATTTTGATAAATCTATTTTCCCTAATGAGGATGACTTAAATCTGGATTCTGAAACAATTGAGGTAACTAGAGGTAAAAATCAAGTAATATCAAAGCTTAGGAAGCTTCTTGATGAATCATCTTCGCTTCCTTCTACTATATTTAGCTTTCGTGTTAGGGCGGAGATATATGCAATAATTGAAATTGCTTATAAGCTACTGGATGAGCTTGAGTCGCAAGATATAATGAAGAACAAAGTTAAGCTCAAAAAAAGTAGTAAGGTTAAAGCGTTACTTGTTGGTTTGTTTAAATCTATTTGTGATAATTTT
>CAYGRX010000162.1:0-4303 GCA_964352365.1 uncultured Rickettsiales bacterium | reverse complement strand
ATATCAATAGATTTTAGTAAACTAACCTTATTATCTATGGGTGTAATTCTATAATTCTTAGCTTCAGGGTTAAAAACTGAAATGGGGTGAGGCTCAAAAGTTAAAATCGCAGTTTTTAGATTTTTTCTTTCTGCCTCTTTTTTTAGCTGCTTAATTATTTTTCTATGACCTTTATGAACTCCATCAAAGTTGCCGATTGCAACCGCAATGCCAGATTCAATATGCGTATGCCTTTTTTGGGAATCTTTATTTATTTCAATTATTTCCATAAAATCAATAACTTAACTACTGAGTTAATTTGTGTAAGCTATTATTTTCTAAGGTTAATTAGCTTTAGGATGGGGCTTGCGATATATATTGAGGAATAAGTACCGATAATCACGCCGCAGAAAACCGCAATACTTAAGCCTAATATTGCCTGCCCACCTGCAATTATTAGTGCAAGTAATGCAACCAAAGTTGTGCCTGCTGTTAATATTGTTCTTGAAAGTGTTGAGTTAATGCTGACATCTATAATTTCATCTAATGGTAACTTTTTGAATTTTCTTAAATTCTCTCTAATTCTGTCATAAATTACTACTGAATCATTAATTGAATAACCGACAATAGTTAATATCGCAGCAATTGAGGTTACATTAAACTCAAGTCCAAAGAATGAATAAATACCAAAAGTAATGATAACATCATGAATTAAGGCGGTGATTGCTCCAATGCCAAATTGCCACTCAAACCTTACCCAGATGTAAAACATCATGCCTACAAAAGCTAAAATTAAAGCTTTCAAGCCATTGGTTATAAGTTCTTCACCAATTTGTGGGCCAACAAAATCAACCTTTCTAAACTCTGAATCTTTTATGTCAGCTTTGATAAGCTCTTTAACATCGGCAATTAGCTTTGTCCTTGCTTCAGGTGATTTATTTTCAGGGTTAGAAATCCTAACCATAATGTTTTTCTTATCACCAATATTTTGCAAAGTTACTTCATTAATACCAAGTTTTTTTGTTTCAACATCTAAATGATTTCGAAGTTCTGCAACATTAATTTCATTACCCGACCTAACTTCCATAACAATACCGCCAGTGAAATCCACTCCAAGGTTTAAGCCTTTGGTTGCGACGCTATAGATGGAAAGTGCAATAAGTATCAGTGAGATGCTAAATGCAATTTTTCTATGAGCAACAAAATTTATTAATTTACTGTCTTTATTAGGGGTGTTTATTGGCATTTTAACTTAAATATTAGTGTATTGTAGAATGATAAATACGGTGTATAGCAAAACGAATATTGTCGCAAGAACTCTTCCAATTTTTTTTGGTAAAAGACAGGCAATCAAAAGCGTGGTCATTGCCATCGCTAAATATATCAAATCAAACTTCAGGAATTTATCTGAAATTTCAATATCTCTAAAGATAGCTATTGCACCTAGGCCTAGTATTATATTGAATATATTGCTACCAACTACGTTGGAGATCGCAATTTCACTATGTCCTTTTTTACATGCTGAAATACAGGCGGAAAGTTCTGGCGCAGAGCTACCAATCGCAATAATAGTTACACTAATAACCGCTTCAGAAACGCCAATCATATTTGCGATTCCAATTGCCCCTAGAACTGTAAAATCTCCACCGATTATAAGCATAGTAATTCCAATAATTACCATGAATAAGGCTTTAACTCCTGCTAACTCATGCTCAAGCGTATCTTCATAATTTTCGTCGGCATCTTCAATATTGGCTAGGATTGCAATTTTATTTTGCCTAACCCATCTATATTTTTTTATAGAGTATAGTATAAGTAAAGCTAAATATAAAATACCATCATATAGCCCAACAAAGCCCTGATAATATGAAATCCCTATAAATAAAAATGTAATTAGGCTTAAGAAAAGAGTGTCATTTCTAATTTGCTTATCATCAAGGGCGATTTTTGCAAAAAAAGTACTAATACCAAGAATTAAGAAAGTGTTCGAGATATTGCTACCAATAATATTGCCAATCGCAATATCATTTTTTTCTTTTAAAACTGAGGTTATGTTTACAACGAATTCAGGCGCGGAAGTTCCAAATGCAACAATAGTAAGGCCAATTACTGCTTTGGAAATATTCATTCTTTTTGCTAGGGCTACAGACCCATCAACCAAAACATCACCGCCATATATAAGAAAGGTGAGTCCTGCAAAAATTTGTAGTGCTTCTAACATATAAAGTAATTATTCATTAAAATTAAAAATCATTGGAGTTCTACATTGCTTATGGTGAAAATAAAACTATATTTTGCCTCATGAATAAAAATATAGAAAAAGAACTTTCTTCTATTGAGGAAATTATTGCGGAAGCGAAACAGGGCAAGATGTTCATTTTGGTTGATGATGAAGACCGTGAAAATGAAGGGGATTTTATTATACCTGCCCAATTTGCAGATGACAAAGCAATAAACTTTATGGCTAAACATGGTCGTGGTTTAATTTGCCTTTCAATGGATGGTAAAAGAATCGAGGAGCTTGAGTTGCCTTCAATGGCGCAAAATAATCGCACTCGCCACCAAACTGCATTCACAGTTTCTATTGAATCTCGTGAAGGTGTATCAACTGGCATTTCTGCGCAAGATAGGGCTAAAACAATTGAAGTGGCTATTGACGAGTCAAAAGGCAAATATGATCTAGTTTCACCAGGTCATGTTTTTCCGCTTGAAGCGCGTGATGGTGGTGTTTTAGTTAGGGCAGGGCATACAGAAGCGGCGGTAGATATCTCTCGTTTGGCTGGGTTGAACCCATCTGGTGTAATTTGTGAAATTATGAATGATGATGGAACAATGGCGCGTTTGCCTGAGTTGATTGAAATTGCAAAACAGCATGATATCAAATTTGCTACTATTCCGGACTTAATTAAATATAGAAGGGCTACGGAAAACTTAATTGAAAAAGTTTTAACTAAGCAATTTAAAACTAAAAATGCAGGTGACTTCAAATTTTGTTTATATCGCTCAAAGCTTGAATATGCTGAACATATTGCTCTTGTTAAGGGGGAAATTGATTCATCAAAACCCGTGTTAGTTCGTATGCACCAACTTGATGTTTTGTCGGATGTTTTAATGGCGGCTGACAGCCCTAAAACCTCTCAGCTTCAAAAGTCTATGGAGATAATTGACGAGGCTGGTTCTGGGGTGATAGTATTGCTTAGAACGCCAGATAAACAAAGCCTTACCCGCTCTTTGGAAAAGCTATACCCTGATTTGAAAGCTAAAAAAATCGCTGATGAGACACAGCCAAATGAGCTTCGTGATTACGGTATTGGTGCTCAAATCTTGTTAGATCTTGGTGTTAGAGATATGACATTGCTTACAAATTCTGGTAAAAATATTGTCGCACTTGATGGCTATGGCCTATCAATCCAGTCTTTTAAAAAGATAATTTAGTAATATTTTATTCTAAGTTGTCCCACTATAGCCTTAACCTTTTATTAACCTTTTTAGGTTATTATGAAATATAAAATTCAAGGGGTTATGTTTTTATGGCTTGGTTTAAGCGCAATAAAAAGGAAGTTGCACCAGAAAATATTCTGCCTGGTGATTACATTAGAAAACTCGAAGTTATATTAACTGATATTAATAGAGTAAGCGGAGGGAATCTAGGTGTAGATACAATTCAAGATATAGCAGGTCAATCGGTTTATGGTGAGTTTAGAAGACAAACAGGCAGTGATCCAGTAGCATTACCCTTAAATGAGATAGTTGAAAGTTTTACAAAAAAAGTTATTGATGTAACTAGACAATATTACACCTACTCTATGGAAAAAGGTGATTTTAAAAGCCTTAAAGTTAGTAGATTAGACATAGGAAAGGATGTAAAAGAATTAGACTCTTATAACATTGCCTTAAGCAAGCTTACTGGCGAAAGACCAAAGACAATTAATCACGCGAACATAGTTCAAGCCGCATTTAAAAAAGCTAAAACACTAAATTCTGGTCAAGTTTATGCCGCTTATTATCAAAAAGTAATAGATGTAAAAAAGGGGTTACTAGAAGCCTCGGAGAAAGCATTTGGTTATGACATAGAGGTAAAGGAAGATAGGAGGGGAGACTTCATTGCAAGCTCACCAAAAAGAGAGCAACTTATTAAGACTTCCAAAGAATTATCTACAAGCTTAAAGGATGTGCGAGGAATAAGATTTACCAAGCCAGAATTTCAGCAAATAATGAATAGATATAAAGCAGTAGATGGAAATAAAATTAAATTTATAGGTTTTCTACAAAAAACTATAAATAGAAAGCTTCCTGAGCATTCAAAAGTATTTATCAATGAGAA
>CAYGRX010000161.1:0-4331 GCA_964352365.1 uncultured Rickettsiales bacterium | reverse complement strand
GAAATTGGTTCACCTGATGATGATGATGGTAGACCGCGTTTATATGTTCGTGACTTGAAAGCAAAGTCAGCTGAGGAGCTTGTTGAAATTGCGAAAGAAGCTGATATTGAAGGCACTAATTACATGCTTAAACAAGAGCTTATCTTTAATATTCTTAAAGTTATGGCTCGTGATGATCAGGGTGTGGTTGTTTATGAAGGTGTTCTTGAGGTTATGTCGGATGGCTTTGGTTTCCTTCGTTCTAAAGAATATAACTATCGTGCTGGACCAGATGATATTTACATTTCTCCTAACCAAATTAGAAAATTCTCACTTAGAACTGGTGATACTGTGGAAGGTGAAGTTCGCCCGCCAAAATCACGTGAGAGATATTTCGCTTTAACAAAAATTACTACTGTAAATGGTGATCATCTAGGTGATAAAAATGGTAGAAGAAAAACTAACTTTGATAACTTAACTCCACTTTACCCTGATGAAAGGTTGAACATGGAAATTGAGGCATCAAAGGAAAAAGGTAATATTTCTTCAAGAATTGTGGATCTCGTATCTCCTTTAGGTAAAGGGCAGCGTGCATTAATTGTTGCGCCACCTCGTTCAGGTAAAACAGTTCTTTTGCAAAATATTGCAAAATCAATTGAAGTTAACCATCCAGAAGTTGACCTTATGGTTCTTCTTATTGACGAACGTCCAGAAGAAGTAACAGACATGTCTCGTTCAGTTAAGGGGGAAGTTGTTTCTTCTACATTTGATGAGCCTGCGCACCGTCATGTTCAAGTTGCTGATATCGTAATTGAAAAAGCTCGTAGAAAAGTGGAGCAGGGCAAAGATGTCGTTATTCTTCTAGACTCAATCACTCGTCTTGCACGTGCTTATAATACTGTTGTTCCTTCATCTGGTAAAGTCCTTACAGGTGGTGTTGATGCAAACGCGCTTCAACGTCCTAAGCGTTTCTTTGGTGCCGCTCGTAATATTGAGCATGGTGGTTCTCTTACAATTATTGCCACGGCTTTGATTGAAACTGGTTCTCGTATGGATGAAGTTATTTTTGAGGAATTCAAAGGTACTGGTAACTGTGAGATTGTTTTAGATCGTAAGCTTTCAGATAAGCGTATATTCCCTGCAATTGATATCCTTAAATCAGGCACTCGTCATGAGGAAGCTCTATACGACGCTGGTGAAATGCAAAAAATCTGGATACTTAGAAAAATCATCAGCCCTATGGGTGCAATGGACGCTATGGAATTCTTACTTACAAAAGTAAAAACTAGCAAAACTAATGACGATTTCTTCAAAAGTATGAATAGCGGGCCTAGGGGTTAGGCTTAATCATTGATTTTGGCTGCTCCGCCGCGGCCTTGAAACTTCTCTATTGCCTCAACCGAGGCTTTAAGAACTTTATATTTTTGATCTAAAGCTTTTTTTTCTATTTTATCCAAGGGTTCGGGGTTAGCCCACTCTTCTCCTAAAGTTTTAATGCACCTATCGATATTTCTTAACCATTCATTTGAGAGTCTTGTTTCAATATTAGGATCTCTGGTTTTTGTTTTGCTAAATTCATCTCCGTTATCAGTATAGCCTGTTTTTATGTGATCGGTTCTTTGTTTAAGTTGCGTTCCTAATTCTTGTCCATATATATTGCCACTCCTACCATTACCCTTTTCAATTTGCTCCAATACTGAATTTAGTTCTTTTGCGGCGGCGGTAAATTTAGAAACTAAAGTGTTTACATTGCTCATAAGCTATTCCTGTGTTATTTATAGTATCGTTATAACACAAAAACCTTAACAAAAGGTTAACAATAGAAAACTCTTGAAAAAAACCTCAATGATTATATTAATCTTTGCATGACAAAACTTACTGATAAAGACATTAACAAAATTGCTAAACTTTCACGTATCAAACTCGGTGCAGGTGAAGTTGAAAAGTTTTCGGATGAAATCTCAACTATCATGGATTGGATAGGCAAGCTTGCTGATGTTAACACTGATAATGTTGAACCTATGGCTGGTGTTGGTAATCTGCCACTTCGCTATCGTGAGAAAGATGAAATTACTGATGGTGGAGTGCAGGGCAAAGTTCTTGCAAATGCTCCGAAATCTCAATTTGGATGTTTTGTAGTTCCAAAAGTAGTTGATGCGGGGTAAGTTTATGACAATCAAAAACCTTACAATTGAACAAGCTAAACAAGGCTTGGAAAATAAAGATTTCTCAGCTGTGGAATTGGCAGAAAGTTACAATAAAGCTGCGTCTGAATCAAAATCAAATTCATACATCACTCTAACACCTGAAGTGGCGTTAGAGCAGGCGAAAAAATCTGATGAAAAAATTGCAAAAAATGAAGGTGGGCTTTTAGAGGGTATTCCTATAGCTGTGAAAGATTTATTTTGTACTGAAGGTGTCCAAACAACGGCAGCCTCTAAAATACTGAAAGGCTTTGTACCTCAATATGAATCAAAAGTTACACAAAATTTGTTTGCGCAAGGTGCTGTAATGGTTGGAAAAACCAACTTAGATGAGTTCGCTATGGGTTCAGCTAATATTACATCTCATTTTGGTAACGTAATAAACCCTTGGAAAGATAAAAAAGACGAATCTCGTAAAATAGTTCCGGGTGGGTCTTCGGGCGGCTCCGCAGCTTCCGTTGCTGAAGATTCGGCACTTGCCTCACTTGGTACTGATACTGGTGGATCAATTCGTCAACCAGCCTCTTTTTGTGGATTGGTTGGTATTAAACCAACTTATGGGCGTTGCTCTCGTTGGGGAACTATTGCATTTGCAAGTTCGCTTGATCAAGCTGGGTCATTAGCTAAAACTGTTAAAGATTCTGCTTTAGTTCTACAGTCTATTTCTGGTTATGATGTTAATGATTCAACCTCAGTGGATAAAAAAGTTCCTGATTGGTATGGTAATATTTCCGCGGATTTGAAGGGTAAAAAAATTGGTATCCCTAAAGAATATAATATTAATGGTGTACCAGAAGAGATTAAGAAAATTTGGGAGCAGGGCGCAACTTGGCTAAAAGAGCAGGGTGCAGAAATTATTGACATCTCTCTTCCTCATACAGAATTTGCGCTACCAGTATATTACGTTATCGCGCCAGCGGAGGCTTCTTCTAATCTCTCTCGTTATGATGGCGTTCGTTATGGTCATCGCACAAAGGCTGAAACAAAATCATTAGATGAAATGTATGAACTTACTCGCGCCGAAGGTTTCGGTGATGAAGTTAAGCGCCGTATTATGATTGGTACATATGTACTATCTCATGGTTATTATGATGCTTATTATAAAAAGGCACAAAAAGTTCGTAACCTTATCGCGCAAGATTTTGAAAAAGCTTTTGAAAAAGTTGATGCAATTCTTACACCGACTGCGCCAAGCGCGGCATTTGCTATTGGTGAAAAGCAAGATGACCCAATCAAAATGTTTTTGAATGACGTATTTACCGTTCCAGCATCACTTGCTGGTATTCCGGGGATATCTGTTCCTGCTGGTTTGGATGCAAATGGCTTGCCGCTTGGCTTGCAAATCCTTTCGAAAGCGTGGGACGAGCAAACAGCTTTTGATGTTGCGCTTGCAATTGAGAATGCCTCTGGCTTCAAGCTTCCTGATTTTAGATAAAATTTCTAAAGTGTTAACCTTTAATTAACACTTTCCTGTTAGTATTATTGCGATTTACTAATTTGATTTTTCAATTTTCTTACCGTTACAAGACTTTTGAAATATCAATTTCCCATTCTTATGCTTTGCATTTGGATGATTAGTATAAAGAAGAGTGCGTGCAGGTAGCACGCCAAACCCTTTAGACATGAAATGTTTAACGCTAAAGGGAATTTCCTATTTCGGCCATTCGTTTTCGTTTAGCCTCGAAGGAGTAATCCGCTCAAGCCTTGAAGAAGGTAAAGGGGGGGTAGATTGGTTCGTCCATTCTACAAGCTTTAATGGCAAAAGCTTAATCTTCCTTTTATCCCCTAACGAGGATGACAAAGAAGAGATTGCAATTTTCATTAGGCTGTCTTCGGGGGCAACTTAAACAGGCCATTAAGCCGTTACACAATTCCCTTAGGGGTTGCGTGTAGCGGTTTTTTGTTTCTGGTTTTCCAAAGTAAGCTTAGGTAAAAAAGCCCCATGAAGACAAAATATGTCAAATCATGAGGCTTTATAAAAATATAATTTAATGAATAAGCCTTAAACTAGCTTTTCTTTAAAGAGGGCTTCTTTTTAGATGCAGCCTTTTTCTTTTTAATAGGTGTGCCAGTTTTTTTGCTAGCGGCAACTTTTGCTTTGCGTTCACCAAACTTTTTAGCGCGCTTGGCATCAGCTTTGCGTTCACC
>CAYGRX010000160.1:0-4342 GCA_964352365.1 uncultured Rickettsiales bacterium | reverse complement strand
CTAAAAACTCTCTTTCGCGTTTTCTATTTTGGCTGACGCTAATTGCAATATGTGAGGGTTTGATTTTATCTCCGAGAGATTTGACTGAGCTTGCAGGTATGTTTTCAAACTCAAATGTTACAATATCACATCTATCTGCGAATTTTTTTAACTCAGTAATATTATCATAATCTTGATATATAATTTCATTAGAAACTTGAAAAGCTGGTGCTTCTTCACTAGTTTTTGGGCAATAGGTAATAGTTTTGTAGCCTAGTTTTGCAGCTTCGATACATAGCATCTTGCCTAGCTGACCTCCGCCTAATATACCGATTGTTTTTCCTGATGTTATTCTATTCATGGAAATCTATATATCAAAAAGCGTGCTGATTACAAGAAATATACAAATACTACACTAGGTTGAGAATTTCTTCAGGCTTTTGTTTGCCATTAACAATATTATAAATTGTTTTGCACAAAGCTAAATTAATTCCTGTTTTTTCCATTAATTGCATCAAGCTATCCGCTGTGGCCATTCCTTCAACTACATGTTTTTTCTTTTTGATAGTTTCCCTAGTTTCTTCACCAGTACCTAATTTTACTCCAAAACTATAATTACGAGACTTTGTAGAATTACAGGTTAAAACTAAATCACCAATACCGCATGGCTCAAGCAAAGTTTCCTGTCTGCCGCCAAGAGCT
This sequence comes from uncultured Rickettsiales bacterium, assembly GCA_964352365.1. Taxonomy (GTDB): domain Bacteria; phylum Pseudomonadota; class Alphaproteobacteria; order Rickettsiales; family UBA8987; genus CAYGRX01. Next base: position 3,661 of record CAYGRX010000160.1, on the reverse strand, counting down.
GTGTTCAAAATTGAAATTTCTTTTAGGCCTCTAGTTATGATTGAAGCTTTCGAGTTCTCGCCTTGACCTAGGCCTTTTGCAATTCCACAAGCAATAGCTATTACGTTTTTAACTGCCCCGCAAACCTGAGAGCCAATAATGTCATTATTGATATGGGTTTTGAAAAAATCTGTCTCTATAACTTTTGCAATTTCTTCAGCTGTTTCTAAGTCTCGGCATGAAACACTAATTGATGAACTTTGATATTCAGCTGTTTCTTGTGCAAAGGTAGGGCCCGTTAGAATCGCATAATCATTATGCAAAAACTCTTCAAAAATTTCGCTCATTAACTTAAGGCTATTATTTTCAATTCCTTTGCTTAAAATCACAAATTTTTTATTCATTGCGACATTATCTTGCTTCATTTCTTCAACTTGAAACCTCAAATATTGCGCAGGAGTTACAAGAAAAATAATATCTGCCTCTTTGTATTCGTCAAAGTTGTTGGTAGCTTTTATGTTTTTAGAAAGCTTGATTTCAGGTAAAAATATTTCATTAATCCCTGTTTTTTGAATTGCCTCAACTACGTCAGTTTCCCTAGCATATAGGGTGACCTTGTTATTTACCGCCAAAACATTTGCAATTGCTGTGCCCCAAGCACCTGCACCTAATACAAAAACATTTGTCATAAAACCCCTTTATTTATTTGCTTATAAATTAATTTTGTTAAGTCTTTTTCTCATCGCGGAGGTAGGTATTCCCATCGCCTCACGATATTTAGCAACTGTTCTTCTTGCTACATTCACACCTTGCTCTTTCATTAAGGCGGAAATTTTTTCATCTGAAAGAACCTTTTCTTCTGCTTCAATCATTTCTTTAATTTTATGTTTAACAATTTCAGTGGAAACATCATCATCACCACATGAAGAGCTTAATGAATTGCTGAAGAAATATTTAAGTTCAAAAACACCACGAGGAGTAGTTATATATTTGTTTGAAACAACACGCCCAATAGTACTCTCATGCATTTCAACTTTTGTGGCTATATCTTTCATGGAAATTGGCTTTAAGTAATTTATTCCCTTATCAAAAAATTCTTGCTGGGCCTTAACAATTTCAACTGCAACTTTTAAAACTGTTTCAGTTCGTCTGCTAATGGCATTTACTAAAAAATTTGCAGAAGCTAAATTTTCACTTAAAAACTTTTTATCAGCCTTTCTTTTTGCCACTGATTTCATGTGATAGTAGAAATCTTTCTTCACATTTATTTTTGGCATCATTTCTAAATTTAGGTCAACTAGCCACACTCCCTCTTTCTTAACTAGAACTAAATCAGGGTATTTTGTCTGTGCTTCTTCTTCTACAAAATTACTTGCGGGGCGTGGGTTTAAAGATTTGATTTCCATAATCATATCCTTCAAATCCTCTTCATCAACATCGCATATCTTCTGTAACTTTTTAAGCTCACCTTTGGCGAGTAGGCTAAGATTATCAATTAATTTTCCCATTGCTGGGTCAAACCTGTTTATTTCATCTAACTGAATTTGAAGGCATTCTGCCAAACAGCTACTGCAAACCCCTGTAGGCTCAAGTGTTTTTAGCCTTGCTGCTGCTGCGTCAATTTCCTCACTAGTGCATCTAAGTAAAGAAATTAGCTTTTCCTTATCTTGTTCTATTTTTTCTTTAGGTAAGTAGCCACTTGCATCAACCATATCTACAATATGTGCTGCTATAATTTTCTGCCCAATATCTTCAAACTCTAAATTGATTTGTTCAAGTAAATGGTCTTTTAAACTTAGTTGCCTAGTGTAAGTTTTTTCTATAATGGAGCCTGCATCATCTTCTGTTGTATAGGCACTTGCGCCAGAATATGACATAAACTCGTTTGAGCTCCAGCTATCGTTCAAATCAGCATCTAAAACATTTCTATCACTATCCATATTGTCAGAGCTGGCGGCTTCAAAGCTGTCATCATTTTCGGAGTTTCTAGATTTTTTTTCAATATATTCTTCTAGGTCAATAATCTCGTCCGTTTTTTCAAGTAGGGGATTATTTTGTAATTCTTCATCAATTAGGCTTGAAAGGTCAATCGTAGATAGTTGCAAAATCTTCAAAGATTGTTGCATTTGTGGGCTCATCACAAGAGTTTGCGACTGGCCTAAATTCATAGATTGTGATTGACTAACCATATTATAATTCTACTTTAAAACGAGACCTTAATCAATCATAGAAAGCAGAATTAATGCCAATTTTAAACTTTGAAAATTTTATATCGCTTAAACAGCATCAAAAAGCCATATTATGTTTAGATATGGGGAAGAAAAGAATAGGGCTGGCGCTTTCTGATGCAGGGTGGCAGATATCTTCACCCTATGGTAAAATTGAGAATAAAAAATTCACTCATACTGCTAATGAAATTCTTAAAATTTATGATGAAAATGAATGTGGTAGTATTGTAATTGGTTTACCAATAAACATAGATGAAACTGAGGGGGCTAAATGTCAATCTGCACGACAGTTTGGAAGAAATTTACTTAAACTTCGTGATGATTTAAACATTTACTTTCAAGATGAGAGATTTACAACAATTGAAGCTCAAAAGGTTCTTGCGGAATTTGGTTTAGGAACAAAAAAGAAAGGCCAAAAAATAGACAAAATCGCCGCGTCTTTCATCCTGCAGGCTTTTCTGGATAGGGTTTGATTTTTAATTATTTAAAGCTAATGGCTTTTATTCGGGTCATCTTTAGCATTTTCCTGTTTTCCATTTGTGATATGAGAATCTGGCTCGTCTGGACCTCCTCCTCTGCCTCTATATTTGTCTTTACCCCCTCTTCCGAAGGGTGTTTAGTTTCCCTTCTAAGTTGATCATAGCTAGGGCCGCTAAGGTCTCTATTTTTTATAGCTAGTGAATCACCTCCCTGTCCAGTAGCGCTTTTTTGCTTTTGTGACTGTCTGCTTTGTGAACCTTGCGGTGTTGTCGTAATAGACTTTTCATCAGCTACAACTTGAAAAAGTTTTAATACAAAATTTGTAGCCTCTGGGTAATCCGTATTGCCTTTTCTTTCTGGATCCGTAGCTCTCATATACACTTCACTTAAATCCCTTTCAGTTCCTCTCCTGAGCTTATTTAAAAAATCATCAACCTTATAAGTTTTTGTAATTCTATTCTGATTGGGAAGTAAACCTCCAACTAATTTCTTCAAATGACTTTTTTCTTGACCATTTGTGGCTATGACTTTTTCACCTGCGGAGTTTGTAGTTAGTTTCATAAAGTTTTGATATTCAAGCTTTTGTTAAATATATTTTAATACCCATAGGTTAGCAAAAGGTTAATCGCTTAAACTTTTTGCTAGTTCAAAAAATTCAGCTTGGGTTCTGATCTTTGAAATTTCGCGGTTAATTTCATATTTAGAAATATCTGCATTTCCATATAAAATAGGCACAACTTTAGCGTTGATGGCCGCCTCAATATCTGTTTTGCTATCACCCACCATCCAGATATTTTGCAAATCATTATGCTTGCATAGTTTTGCCTGTTCAATTGCATGAAAAATTTGGTCTGGATACGGCTTCTCACGCGTCACATCCTTCGCGCCAATTATTATGTCAAAATGTTTGTTGATGCCCAAATGCTCAAGCTCATCGCGCAAATATTGACCTGTTTTATTGCTTACTATAGCAA
>CAYGRX010000159.1:2103-4346 GCA_964352365.1 uncultured Rickettsiales bacterium | reverse complement strand
AGAATTTAGACGATAATAAAGTTAACCCTCTGAGTGAACTTGTACAACAGCGTGTTCAAACTCTTAATAAGAATTATAATAATGAACTCAAAAAATAATAAAAAAGAACTTATAGAAGCATTGCAATGGCAAATGGATGCTGGCGTTGATTATAGCTTTGGTGAATTAAGTCCTTTGAAAAATTTATCAAAAAAAAATCAACCAGAGAAGCAACTTGTTAATCAAGAAAATTTTGAATCAAAAGAAATTACTCAAACTAAACTTTTACAGGCAAATACAAATACTAAGTCATACAAACAACCTCAAGAAAAATCTTCATTTCAAAATTTTATGGAAAGCAAAACACCATCATATAACATTGACGAAGAGGAAGGCTTGATAGAAAACGCAGAATTTATTAAAAAGGCTGAGAAGTTAGCAATTAAATCTAAAAATCTTGAAGAACTCAGGTCAAATATTGAAAAGTTTGATGGATTATCAATAACAAAGTTAGCTAAAAATTGTGTATTTTCCGATGGCAATTCAGAATCTAAATTGATGCTAGTTGGTGAAGCCCCAGGCCAAAATGAAGATGAACAAGGTATCCCATTCTGCGGGGTAAGTGGTAGGCTATTAGATAAGATTTTCAAATATGGCGGTTATACTAGAGACGGCAATAGCAAAGATAATAGCTTTTACATCACCAACACTGTTTTTTGGAGACCACCCGGAAACAGAAAACCTCTTCCTGAAGAAATTGCCATGTGCAAACCATTCGTAGAAAAACACATTGCATTAATTGACCCTAAAGCAATTATTTTAGTTGGCGGAACTGCTATTGAGTCCATTCTAGCAGTCAAAGGATCAGTTACAAAACTTCGCAATGGGTCACATAAATATTACAACAAGCATTTGGATAAGGAAATTGAGTGTTTTGTGATATATCACCCCTCATATTTGCTCAGACAACCCACTCAGAAAAAAAATGCATGGGCTGATATGCTCAAAATTAAAAAATATCTTGAAACAACTTAAGTTTTAAGGCTACTCATGATATTATAAATATTAATATAAGGATATATCCACCAGATTATCCAGCATTTGAGGTGAACAGTAATGTCAGATAAAAAAGTAATTCAGCCTAAACGTTTTATAGATAGAAAGGATTGGAAGCAGGTTATAAAGAGCAGTGGTAACTTCTTTAACCGTGGCCATGAACAAGTTCCAAACTGGATGGTAACAATGTTCTTCATAACACAGGTGGTTTTCATCACTGTTATGATTTATTTCAGTTCATTAATAATAACTGCAATGCAGGATAAATCTGAGCTTTTATCAGTTATTAAATTTATGCTTGGGACGTTTATTGTAGTAACAGGTTATTCACTATTTATTGTTAGGCGTTTAAAGTCCTCATTAATTGCAACAGAATTTATGAGCTTATTTCTTTCAAAGTCTTTAGAAAGTTACTCAAGCTGCTTTGCACTTATTAATAAGCAAGGTAAAATTATCTTTTTTAATGAAAACTTTGCTAAAGATTATATGGGCGATGATGATGTTGAAAACAAACAATATTTCGAACTTTTAAACAAAGAGTTTTTTAGCGATAAATATATGCAGAAAATTTCTGATTCAATTAAAGAAAATGTTGAGAATTCTTTCTCAATAGTTAATTCAACAAATAATTCTCAAACTATGAGAAATGTTAAGGTTGTTCCATTGACTAGGCCAGAAGGCATCTTCGTTATCAAAGTTATTACTGTTAAAATCATCAAAGGAAATAAATAAAATACTTTACGCCATTAGCTAGGTTTCATGCGTTATAAAATTTATTCATGTATATTTATATGTAGCCCTAAATTTAAACCTTGAAACCTAGCTACCAACGAAAATTATTTCATTTATATAATTTACTCATATACAACTAATTATCTTAGTTGACCTAGAGCAAATCTAGTAATATTAATCACTCTGATAAATGTCCCCCGTCGAATGACGGGGTTATTAATATACAAATTTAGGTGATTAATATGAATAAGCCCCAAGAACTTAAAACCTCTAATATCCGAGTTGAACATGATAGCTTTGGCCCGATTGAAGTGCCAGCGGATAAATATTACGGCGCTCAAACTGGTCGTTCATTAATAAACTTTCCTATTGGATGGGAAAAAATGCCAGCGGCCTTAGTTAGAGCACTTGGAGTTGTAAAGTATAGCGCGGCTAAAACCAACATGGAAATGGGAGATCTTGATAGCAAAATTGGT
>CAYGRX010000159.1:0-2093 GCA_964352365.1 uncultured Rickettsiales bacterium | reverse complement strand
TGGTAATGCAATTTGCGAGGCGGCAACAGAAGTTATGGAGCTTAAATTACTTGATAATTTTCCTCTTTCAGTATGGCAAACAGGTTCAGGCACGCAAAGCAATGAACAGCAATGAGGTTATTGCAAACCGAGCAATTGAATTATTAGGCGGTGAGATTGGCTCAAAAGACCCCGTTCACCCAAACGACCATTGTAACATGGGACAAAGCTCAAATGACGTATTTCCAACTGCTATGCATATTGCAGCAGGAGAGGAAATAAATAGGATTTTAATTCCAGCACTTGAAGCGCTACACAATACATATGAGAAAAAAGCGGATGAATTTGAAAGCCTAGTAAAAATTGGAAGAACACACACACAAGATGCAACTCCACTAACACTTGGGCAAGAATTTTCAGGTTACGCAACACAATTAAAATATGCAATTTCTCGCGTAAAAGATACCCTACCGCGCCTATATCAACTTGCACAAGGTGGCACTGCCGTTGGAACGGGTATAAATAGTAAAAAAGGCTTTGGCGAAGCATTTGCTAAACAAGCGGCAAAAGTTACTGGGCTTCCTTTTATTACAGCTGAAAATAAATTTGAATCTCTAGCCGCGCATGATGCTATTATTGAAACTAGTGGCGCATTGAACGTAATTGCAGCAAGCTTAATGAAAATTGCAAATGATATGCGCTTTTTAGGCTCTGGCCCAAGATGTGGTATAGGTGAAATTAGCCTACCAGAAAACGAGCCTGGTTCTTCAATTATGCCAGGAAAAGTGAACCCAACGCAGTGCGAAGCATTAACAATGATCTGCGCGCAAGTTATGGGCAACAACGTTGCTATAACCGTAGGTGGCTCAAATGGTCATTTTGAGTTGAATGTTTTCAAACCAGTTATGATATATAATTTACTTCAATCAATTCAATTAATTGCAGATGGCTGTAACAGCTTTAATGATAAATGCGCGAAAGGAATTACAGCAAACGTTGATAGAATTACAGAGCTTCGTGATAAATCATTAATGTTAGTGACCGCACTCAACCCGCATATTGGCTATGATAATGCAACTAAAATTGCTAAAAATGCACATAAAAAGGGAAGTACTTTAAAAGAAAGCGCAATTGAGCTAGGCCTTTTAACAGCTGAGCAGTTTGATGAATGGGTTATACCTGAAAATATGATTTCGCCGAAAGATTAATGCCTTTCATTTTTTCTAGTAGAGTAGTACTAAACTCCATCAGGAGTTATTTCAGATTTGACAAATGAATTTATATATTTCGTTGCCGTTTCAAAAGCTACTCTGTCAGTAGGGTCTGGTGCTGGAGCATCACTGCTAAAAGTTGGCTTTATATAGCCCTCATGCATAAAATCCACGTATTCTTTTCTAGCATCGCCCTGCTTAGAAGCTACTTCTTTTGCTTGTAAAACTATAGCATTTACTAAGTTTCCAACTTTTGTTGCCATATCATTTTCAGTAAATCTAAATCCATTATTTCTTTCTACAAACATAAAATGGCAACAAAATTCTTGCTCCCTAGCTGTTAGCGAATGGTAAGTCTTTAACTCTTCTATATTGGCAGGTGCCAAATGCCCCCCCTTCTCATCAAGGTTTCAATTTTACTTTCATCTATTTCAGCCATCGCAATTCTCTTTATGTTTATATAAAGAGAATATCAGGTAAAGGTTAACAAACTCTTAACAAGTTAAAAGTTTCTGCTATTAACTATCAACTAGTAACTAACAATTAGAAATTATGTCATTTAAATGTGGAATTGTAGGTTTACCAAATGTTGGTAAATCCACTTTATTTAATGCCCTAACTCAAACCCAAAGTGCGCAAGCGGCGAACTATCCGTTTTGCACAATTGAGCCAAACGTGGGAAAAGTTGCAGTACCTGATGAGCGTTTAATTAAACTTTCACAAATTGCAAAAAGTGAAAAAGTAATTCCAAACCAGATTGAATTTGTTGATATTGCAGGACTAGTTAAAGGCGCCAGCAAAGGCGAAGGCTTAGGAAATAAATTTCTTTCACATATACGAGAAGTAGATGTAATTGTTTATGTTTTACGCTGCTTTGAAGATGATGACATAACGCATGTTGAA
>CAYGRX010000158.1:0-4423 GCA_964352365.1 uncultured Rickettsiales bacterium | reverse complement strand
CTACTAACTGGCAGCAATTGCTCTGCAACAGAGCGAAAAGTTACCTCACTCAGCGCTGCGTCCATGTGCTCGTGAATATTACTACGGTCGCGGTTAAAAACTAAATTTCCTCCCAAAGTAACTTTGGCAGATAATAAGTTTTTATTTCGCGAACCAAGGTTGTAGCTCAGTCCCATTGAGGCAAAATTGCTTCCATGGTCTGATACAACATATTCACCTAACCCGCTAAACCCATTAATTCCTAAAATAGGAAATAAAGGAGTTTCAGCAATTACGACATTGTCGCATTTATTGGCTCTTTCCGTAAATCTCCAAAAATTTACCAAACTCGGTAAACAATTGGCAAATAAGGAGTCAATCACTGGGCGAGTGCCTAAGCTATCAATTTCTAAGTAATTAGCGAACACGAACAAAGTTGAATCTGCTAAAGCGGATAATGCAACTAGCTTATAGAAAGCTAGTTTTTTTGCACATTGCGATGTGTCGATTAAACTGAGCTGTAATAAGCTATCTACCGCTAGAGTATCAAGGAAACTGTTATACTCAGCGTTCCAAAGACTGTCTTGAGAAAATAAGGTGTCAAGGCGAACGCAAAGCGTGTCCCCAAGAATACCAGCCTGTTCAACAAAATTCCATGTTAACCACCTTGTGCAGTCATTTTCATTTTGATCTAACCACGGAGTGGCTTGATAAAATGAATCAATTGCTACAAAAGTTAGGCTATCAATAGTTTCGGGACAAGGCTGTAAAAAGCCAGTTAACGAACTATCCACCGCAATGGTGTCCAGCTCTGTAGTTGGATTAAATTCAACCCAAAAACTATCCACCGCAATGGTGTCGTTTCCAGCTTCGTAAATATAAAACCAACTACCATCCAAAACCTCTGACTCATATAAGCCCTCAAGGTAATCACCAATCCACAAAGTCATAGCGACAATTTGGCAAAAGTTCAGCCCCTCGTAAGATTCTGGGTAATCCTGATTATATTGATTGATTTCAGGTATTAACCCTTGCCACTGAGACATCAGCTCGTTACAGTTGAATTCACTTTCAATTGTAACTGTTTCACCATTAAAAACGGTTTCAAAGCTCGCGATTTGAGCATTCGCCCAACTTGCGCAAAAAAGCACGAAAAGCAATAAATAATTTTTCATTCGAATAATTTTTTTAAAAAAGAAAATTTAAGGGCCCAAATCTAATGTTCGGGTTTACCTTGGTTTGTAGAATCAGCACAAGTTGTTTAGTTTTTAAACTTGTGTTAACCATTGCCGAAGCGATGGCCTGAGACTAGAATTTGCAACCTCCTAAGAGTTTGCATTTTCGAGTTGCCTTCTATACGTAGCGAGATATAGCACCCTAAGGTGTTACATATGTCAAAGAACATACTAGTTTTTCAGTGAAACTAGCAAAACTTCGCTAAATATAAATAAGAAACTCAATTCTATAATAACGCACTGTAAACAGCGCAGAATAAAATGGGGGTAATCGCAAATGATTACCAAGACATTTCTGCCTATACTTGTTTATTAGCCTGATTTCTGTTTGCCAATCTTATGATTGAGCAAACTTGAAATAGACACATATTAGTTTTCGTCTTAATCTTTCTACAATCTTTGGATTGGTAGAAATATTAGACAAAATAATAATATGGTAAATTCTTTTCTAATTTTAGAGCATATCTGCAATAATTATTAAAAAATTTACATAAACTAAGATTTTGAAATTGCATAATACCACGCAAAGGTTAATAAAGCATTAATATTTGCGCGCATTTTATATATTTATCATCAATATTTTAGCTATCATATATTATAATCTAATAGGTATTAGCTTTAGGAGATTTATGTTTTTTATTTCGAGATGACTAAGCCGAATAAAAGGCTTAAATAAAATCAAAATTCTTTTCCAAGGCTTCAAAAACACTTTTTTCAAAAATTGAAACCGTTAGCTTTGTATAACTTTTATCCAACTCATTAAAGTCTAAACATAATTCGCAATCATATGAACAAAACTTTGCTTATGCTAAGGCGGCTGCGTATGTATTAGAATTAAATAATATTATATGCAAAGTCCGAGATTGGATTGATTAAGTTTTTGTTAGTAGGCTCTATTTTAAGTGTTTTTCTCGCATCAACTTAACAGCATCACTCATAGATTCCCTTACAGGGTCAATGCTAAGTCTAGCATAGACAGCCGTTGATTTCTGGCTTTTGTGGTTGAGGGTTTTGCCTATAATGAAGGAGTTTGCGCCAGCATGGGCAAGCCAGCTTCCAAGGGTTCGGCGTAGGTCGTGAAAACGAACATCTAAAATGCCAGTCGGCAATATTTCACCTTCTTTTTTAGCTTGCTCTTGAATAGCGAAAAATAACTCAATGGTGGCGGCATCTTCCGAAAGATTCTTCTTTGCCTTGGCTATCAATTTATCAAGACTGGGGTTGTCCTGCCAGATTTTGCAAGTCGCACATTGTAGTAGCTTTTTCCAGACCTTCTTAGGCTCTTCTAAATGCCCTGAAGCGCTTGTCGGGCTAGGAAACACCCACCTGCCTTTTTTTGTCTTTTGGCGTTCTTTTAAGATGTTAACGGCATCTTGCACGAGTGGTACAAGTTGGGATTCATCATTTTTGGTTTCTGTAATATACCAGCTTGAATCATTAAAGTTTATATGCTGCCATCCCATAGCTAGAATATTTGCTTTGCGAGCGCCTGTAAGAAGCGCAAGGTGTATAAAGTCCTTCATGGTTTCGTGATTCTCTTCTTCAAGAGCCTCAAAAAACTTTGGTATTTCTTCGGAGGTTAAATATCGGTCACGGGATTTTTGCTTGTGTTTCTTAATTCCAGCGGTCGGGTTTGTGCCTTCCCAACCCCATTCAATAGCCTTGTTGAAAACGGCTCTTAAACGGTCTAGGAAGCGATTAGCGCCGCCTTTCTTCCCTGCCTCTGTCATTCGGTTAAATATCTTCTTTATATCCTCACGGCTTATATCTGAGATTTTAACGTTGTATAGATGGGTTGCTTTGCGCTCCATTTCTTCAATGTCATGTTTCCAACTTTTAGTGTTGTGCTTGGCATACTCATTTATGTATTTATCAAAAAGTTCTTTGAAGGTCATCTCATTGGATAGCTTGCTTTTCTCTTCGGCTGGATTAACCCCTTTAGCAATCTGGGTTCGCAGCTCAATAGCCTTATGTCTTGCCTCTCCGACTGAAACGTCAGGGAAAGCTCCTATCTTCATTCTATATGGTTTGCCCTTTATCTTTTTGTAAAGATAGAAAATCTTAGTGCCACCATACGAGGCAAGAAGTATAAGTCCTTTTTCACCAGTGTCTTTGTAAGTATCTCTGCCAGTTTCAGGGGGTGTTATTTTCTTAATTTTGTCTTGCGTGAAGTTAATAGTGAATTTTGAAGTCATATGCTACCTATATGCTACCCTTTCAGTTTAAAATAAGCTTTCACAATTAAAATTTGTTAAATGAGTAATAGGCATATAACGTTGCTATATCAAGATAAATTTAGTTTTGTTAAATTTTATTAAGAAGGGTAAAGGCGCAAACCTTAGCGTTGACATCGTAGAGGTCAGGGATTCGAATTCCTTATCACCCACCATTTAAAATTTTTTCTTTAAATTTACTTTTAAAATTCTGGGAAAAGTTAATTGGTTTCTAACTTGTTACTTATATTACAAGTATAACTATTTGCCCTTTAAATTAAATATTTTTAATTTAATATTTAATAGAGTTTACTAAATAGGTTATTTTACAATTCTAAAGTTAGACGGAACAAAATAAGATAAGAATCTAAAATAGGAATATTTACTATCTTTTAAAAATTGCTTAAGGCTTGAATTAAACTTACGCCAAAGCTTTTGTTTTTTTGTTAAGTTTGGAGCTGCCTTTTTTACTGGCTTTTTCTTCTTTGAGTGATAGGCACATTCAGCTTCTAGAGTAGCAATTTTTAGGTATGCTCTTCAATTTTTTCAAATAGAATGTATGGGTCTATATATTTTTGTTCAGGGTAAAAGCTAGAGTCATTCAATTTTTGCTTTATTCCCCAATATTGAGCAAGTCCCTTTTCCCATTCACATAGCTTTTTACAGTCACTCTCTAAAAAGCTTAGATTAACTCTATTAAATTTATTCATGAGGAATCTCCTTAAAATTTTTACTCACAATAGATTTGAAGTTAACTAAATTATCAAGGTTAACCTTCCAAGTATGTCCGTTTTCTTCACTCATCTCCCTACCAACAACAAAATTATAGGGGGCAGTTTTAATCATTGTTGCATCGGGAGAGTTGGCTCTTAAATATTCTAGATAGCTTGAATCTGCCGCGGCCAAACTTCTAAAAGACAGCGGATAATCTTTTAAGAAACTAGGGTTAAAACCTAATTACCTAACTGATGAGCGTATGGATGAAATGATGAGGCT
>CAYGRX010000157.1:0-4480 GCA_964352365.1 uncultured Rickettsiales bacterium | reverse complement strand
ACATTTGCGGTCCTTATTCAAGACCCTTTTCAAAGAAGGCTAGCTACAGACTGGGTGTCTCCTTATCTTGAAAATTCAGGCTTAATGGGAATATTAGTAAGGTTAATTGGACAATTCTTGTTTAATGATGGTTTTTCAACAGATCAACTACCTGATGAAGAAAAAGAGTTGGCAGAAAACCTTTCTAACTTATCGGATGAAACTAAATCACAACTTCTTACTGCCATACTTAATGATAACGTTCTAACAGGTAAAGAAAAGCAATCTTTTTTAGAAGGCTTTGGAGGTAATTCAGAAGATGCGATAAATTCATTGGCTGACATAGCTTCCCAAGTGAACCAAAGTGACTTATTTAATCAATATGATAAAAAGCAAATAACAATGGCTCTTGCTTATATATCATTTAACGAAGGCAATTCACTTGCCGATATAAGTTCAAATTTAGATGTTTCTAATCTAGGAGATATAACGGATATACCATTTATTGATATTGGATTGAGAGTTAAAAGTGGGTTAGCAATATCTGATCTAACTTCTGATGAACAGAATACATACATAAATGGAGGTAAACAGTTTTTGAGCTTTTTAGAAAAAGCTGGAGTTAACATTGATGATATGGAGCTGGGCGATTTTTCTTTAGAAAACAACCAAATCAATAACCTAAGAGGTCTGGTGAACAAGCTAAATGATGTTGGACAAGTAATTTAATAAAAATTAAATGGTATAATGATATGACTGGAATAGACGAAAATATTGTTGGTACAAACTTCGATACAGATTTTGTATATTGGGAAGATAGACAAGATATGGAGAGATATTTCGAATATTTATCACAAAGAAATGCGCAAGAATATGAAATCAATAATTATCATTCAAATTTTACATTAGCAAAAGGCCAAACTATTGCTATAAATTATAATGGCACGCAATTTATGCTTAGATGGGATGATGAGAAGTCAAATAATATTAACTTACCACTAGGCTCAAGGGTTTTGCTGAGTGAAGATAAATCAGAAATATATGCGATTGAGATTAATGATTTTTCTTATGATGATCCATTAGACCGTCAGTATATGAAATTAGGTTTCAATGGTGGTGAAGAAACAACTTTTGAAGACTTAGCTAATTCAGTTACATCAAAACAAGCCTTAAATAATGTTAGGGAGCAAAAAGGCTTAAGTCCAGTTATGTTGGGATCAGGTCTTGCATCATCTACAGTTGGTGAAATAGGTATGGTTACTGGTGGAGTAGTTTTTGCTATTGGAGCAACGGCGGTGACATATGCACCAGACATTCATAATTACTTAAGTCCTTTATATCAAGATAAAGCTGCTGAAAAAATTGAAGCTTTGCTAACAAAAAGAAATCTAGATGAAGTTACTGAAAGGTTAATGGATAGATTTATGAAAAACGGTACATCCAGAGAAGCTGCAAAGAATATTTTAAAAGAATTAGGTGGTACAACAAAATTTTTGTCTAAAGTAATAGCTAAAAGAACTGATTTATTCATGGCACTAGCAGATGATGATACTAGCTTAACATCCGCACTTATGCAGGAAACATTATATGATGAGGCATTCAGATTTGCAAAGCCATTCGTACCTTCATGGGTAGGAAACACTATGAATAAAGTTTCTGAATGGGGAAGTAAACAATTTTCAAGATTTACAGGTGCTGGTGGCCAACAAGCAACTGCAACTGCCGCTCAGGAAGCTGGGGAGGGGTTGGTTAATGGAGCAGTTAGATCAACCACTCAAGCAGCTGCTGGTTCTACTAGTGAAGTTTTGAAAAACATTTCAATAGAAGCAGGTGAAACAGTACAACAAGCTGCTATTAGAGCTAATGCAGGTACTAAAACATTAAATGAAGCATTTGCTGCAGGCGATGATATTGCCGCTAGGGCATCATCATCTGTATCTCAAGTTGCTGACGATGGTCTTTCTCTTGTGGATGACGCTGCTAATGTATTAGATGATTACGCTAGAGTTGCATTTAGTAATGCGGATGAGGGTATTGGCTTATTAGGTAAATTGGCACCTAAGTTAGCAAAGGCTGCAAAAGGTTTACCTATTTTAGGTGCTGGTGTTGCAATTTATGAAGGTGCAAAAACTATGAATGATGCTGCAGAATATGATAAAGGTTCAATTGAAAGGAAAAAGGGGCATACAAAAGCAGGTGTTCAAGTTGCAACGGATTTAGCGCTAGTTGGCGCAGGTATAGCTTTTCCTCCACTGGGTTTAGCCATGGCAATAGGTTATGCTGGATATACTTTATGGACAGGAAAAAGCCCAGCAGAAGAATTAGCTGAGGCCACAGCAGATGAAATTTATGGTCAAGAGATTCCAGCTCCTTGGAGGCAAAAAAGTGCAGATGAAGCTTCTCCTCAAGCAACTTCTTCTAATGAAACTTCTCTAGAAAATCCTCATGCCAATATTATTGTGAAAAATGAGAATTTAGCTAATAATAATGCAAGAAATTATGCATCTATAAATATAGATGAAGTTGTTTCTAATAGCTCTGGTCTTTCTGATGTGCAACATAGAGAGGCGCTTGAATTTGCTTCATCTTGTAGGTTGGGTGGTGAACTCACATTTTCCCATGCAGCAATGCAAGACTTAGGTATCGATGAATCTAAGTTTAAAGAAAATCCTTTAAAATATTATTATGAATATAAGAAGTTATCTGAATCTTATTCGCGAGTATAGATAATAACTAATTCATTGAACGAATAACAGCAGGTATGGTCTCATTTAAATCTACGGAAACTCCTGAACCTAAATCAATATCAGTTGGAACTTCAACGGTTCTAACCCACTTATCATTATCATATCTATAGTAAACATCTTTATCTAAGTCATGATAAATATTTGCATCTGGATAATGCTCAAATTTTTCACGATAGCCATGAGCTGGCGCATGATCAGGTGGCCCGTTATGTTTAACCTTTTTCATGTGCTTTTCTTCGTGCTTGTGATGGTGTTTATCATTTTTAGCTTCCGCATTAACAACTAAACTTCCTATACAAAATGCAGTTAGTAAAAATAGTAATTTAATATTTTTCATAATTTATACCTAATTTATTTCCTATAACAAACTTACACTATTGGTATAAAGATTCTATATGGGTTTATTTTTAATTATTGCTTCAATGCCTTGAGCCGTTTCATTTAGCTGAAACAAAAGAAGCTTTGCAGGCTGAATATTACAAGCTTGATAATCAAACTATTGAGTGCGTTGCTTATTGGAACTGAATTGCAAAATGAATTAGAAAATAGATATATAGAAAAAGATGGAGTCAAGATATATTTAGATAAAGAAGGCAGCCTGAGGTCATTAATAAATATAAATCAAAACACTAGCCTTGTGTCGCGGGAACTGCGGGGCTTTGGACTTAATAGTTTGATGTAGTGTAAAAACTTAAGAAAAATGGTGATCCCAACAGGATTCGAACCTGTGACCCACTGATTAAAAGTCAGTTGCTCTACCAGCTGAGCTATGGGATCATATTAGTAAAGGCGTAAAGCCTTTGTGTGTGGCTTAAATAAACTAGAATTTATTTGAGCGCAACCCTTATTTGCAAGAATTTACGAAAGCTTTGAAAATTTCCAATTCTTCGTCGTTAAAAAGATATTCTGGGTGCCACTGTACTCCAAGACAAAACTTATGTTTTTTAGATTCGATTGCTTCAATAATTCCGTCGCTACTATAGGCAGATGCAAGAACATCTTTACCTAAATCTTTAACCGCTTGATGGTGAGAAGTATTTACGCCAAGTTCTGTTTTACCGATTATTTTATGGAGTAGGGTGTTTTCTTTAATCTTTATTATATGTGCGGCAGATTCTCTATCTTTTACTTCATGTTCAAGTGCGCCTTTAACTTCGCTAGCTATATCCTGAATCAATGTACAGCCAAGTGCAACAGCTATCACTTGCTCACCTCCGCAAATTCCTAAAACAGGTTTGTCTGCCTCTAGAAATTTATTTATCATCGCAAACTCAAACTGACTTCTACCTGGTTTTAACTTTACGGAGGAGTGGCTTTCAGCTTTCGTGTAAAACTCAGTTGGAATATCAAAGTGCCCCCCTGGAATCAAAAGGCCATCGCAAATATCTAGGTAAAAATCTAAATTATCCATTTCGTATGGAATGCCCAAGGCAATGCCACCTGCTTTTTCTATTGAATCAAAATAGTTTTTACGAAGTGCATAATATGGGTAATTTGAGTAATCTCCAGATTCTTCCATATCAAGATTAATTGCGATAACAGGTTTTTTATTCATGACTGTAGCTTATTATGTAATTAATAATTTGCTCGTATGCTCTTAAATTAAGTGCCCATACCAAACTCTAAATTTTTTATAGCTGTAAAGCCTTCTCTTTGCAAAAACGATACTGCTAAAGGTTTCCTACAAGGTGCAATATCTTCAATCGATGCTATTATGAAGTAATTTCTATTATTAACGGAAAATGAGGGGGGCT
>CAYGRX010000156.1:0-4513 GCA_964352365.1 uncultured Rickettsiales bacterium | reverse complement strand
ACATGGTAGCTATCCATGTGTGCACCAACAGTTCCTCCTTTAGTTGAGTAGCTGACCATAATGTCGTCCATTAGCCAGCGTGGTGAAAATGTAAAATGCTTTAAAAGTTCTGATGTTTCTGGGTGGAATTGGTCTACATTTTGAACAAGTAAGCTCCAATTTTCTTCATTTAACTTAGAAAATCTATCTTCTTTTAAGGGGCCATGTTCAGTTGACCAAGCGAGATTTTACATCTTCATCCAGCGCTAAGCCAGCTAAGCTATTACCATCAATGAGTTTTTCAAAAACACTTTTTTCAATCGCTGATTTTACTATGAATGGCTTCTTTCCCCAGTATTTGGTGTAAAATTCATCTATATCTGGGAAGTTATCTAAAATTAAACCATCATTCATTTTATAAATTCTCTTTATGCATTATATGTTCCAGATCAACATGGGATCCAACGTAATAGTTATATTCACCAATTTTCTCAAAGCCATAGTTTTTATAGAAAATTTTGGCTGGTTCATTATTCTCATAAACGCTTAAATAAATGTTTTTAGAGTTTTTTAAAGTCTCTTCAGATAGTGCGAAATTCATTAATTGGGTGCCAATGCCAATTTGTTTAAAATTCGGATGAATATATAGGCGATGTATTTCTTTTGAGTCTTCCTTTACTTTATTTAAAGGTATGCCAACTTCTCCAAACTTAATATAGCCAACGATATTGCTATCGATTTTTGCTAATAAAATTTTATCAAATATTATAGAATTTTTAAAATATTTCTCAGAGCAAGTTTCTTCTAGATGAGAATTTAAGTTATCTTCGCTGTATAAATGGCCGAATGTATCAGTGAAACAATGTTTTGCGAATTCAGAAATTTGTCTTACATCTGATATATTAGCCTCTTTAACTTCAACCATTTTGCATGAACCATATTAATATTTGCTTTATTATTTAACATAATAAAATTTTTGCTAAAATGCATATTATATTAAAAAAGGTAATTAACGTGATTGATCCAGTAATTTTTGCATATAAGTTTAAAGGCGATGGTTCAGCTACTAGGCTTGAAGGTGATGATATATCTAAAGAGCTGAAATCTAACAATCCAGCATGGGCACATTTAGATGTTAGGGATAAAAAAATCGCGCAAAAATGGTTGGTAATGAATACTGAAGGGCTTGAGCCAACAACAATTGAAGCTCTTATTACTGAAGAAACTAGACCAAGGCTGCAAGAATATGAAGAAGGTTCTTTGTTAATTCTGAGGGGTGTAAACCTGAACCCAGATTCTGACCCAGAAGATATGGTTTCAATTAGGATGTGGATTGATGGGCGGAAGATTATTACTTTACAGAGGAGGGGGATAAAAGCTGTTAAAGAAATTGAAGAAGCGCTTTCGAGTGGGAAAGGGCCGGAAACTGCTGCTGATTTTATGGTTTCTCTTTCAGCAAAACTAATTGAGAAAATTGAGCCCGTAATTCAAGGTTTAGATGATGAAACGGATGCTTTGGAAGATATAATTATAGATGAGCCAGATAATAAATTTCGTCATAAAATTATTGAGCTTAGAAGAAAATCTATCCAACTTAGAAGGTATCTTAATCCACAGCGCGATGTAATAAGTAGGCTTAGAAACTCAGAGCAAAAATGGCTTTCAACTGGACACAAAAGGCGTCTTCACGAAATTTATGACCGACTTAGTCGCTTTGTTGAGGAGCTGGACTCGATTCGTGAGCGCAGTCAGGTGATTCAAGATGAGCTTCAAAATAATATATCGGATAGAATAAATAAAAATATGTATGTGCTTTCTGTTATTGCTGCAATTTTTCTTCCGTTAGGCTTTCTAACAGGGCTGTTAGGTATTAATGTTGGTGGAATTCCAGGTGCGGAAAATGATAATTCCTTTTTTATATTCTGCACTTTTTTGTTGATATTGGTTTTTGGCCAAGTAGCTTTGTTCAAAAAAATGAAGTGGTTTTAGGTTGAGCCTATAATTTAGCCATTATTTTTCTTTAATAAGTTCAATCTTTCCGCTGCTTTTGCTTCGTGAGAGTTATTTTGAGGTATATATACCTGTTTTCCCTTTAGTTCTTCTGGAAGGTGGTCTTGTGAGATGAAATTATTATCATAATCATGAGCGTACTTATAATCTTTTCCATAATTTAAATCTTTCATTAGTTCAGTAGGGGCATTTCGCAAATGCATTGGAACTGCTAAGTCGCCAGTTTTTTCAACTATAGACATTGCATCATTAATAGCCATATATGCTGAGTTACTTTTTGGTGAGTTTGCCAAATAAATAGTTGCTTGCGAAAGTATAATTCTAGCTTCTGGCATTCCGATATTATTTGCGGCTTCGAAGGCTGTCTGAGCAATAAGCAGTGCATTTGGGTTTGCTAGTCCAACATCTTCACTTGCTGAAATTACTAGCCTTCTAGCGATAAATTTTACATCTTCTCCGCCTTTTAGCATTCTAGCTAGCCAATAAACAGCTGCGTCTGCATCACTGCCTCTAATTGATTTTATAAAAGCGGAGATAATATCGTAATGTTGTTCTCCATTTTTATCGTAAATTGCCATATTATTGTGGCTAATTTTTTTTACTATTGCATTGTTTATTACAAGTTTATTTTTGTCTTTATGTAGGTTGCAAACTAGCTCTAGTAGATTATATAATTTTCTTGCATCGCCTCCAGAAATACCAATCAGAGCATCATATTCTTGCACTTCAACATTTTTTGTCTTTATAATTTCATCGCGCTTTAGGGCGTCATCAATAAGTTTGATTAGCTGCTCTTTTTTCATTGGCTTTAAAGTATAAACTTGGCAGCGAGATAGTAGTGCACTGATAACTTCAAATGAAGGATTTTCAGTGGTGGCTCCAATTAAAGTGATGTCGCCTTCTTCCACTGCTTTTAAAAGTGAATCTTGTTGAGATTTACTGAAGCGATGAATTTCATCAATGAATAATATTGGACGAGATTTTCCGCTAAATAAGTCTGTATCTTTTGCTTTCTGTATTGTTTCGCGAACTTCTTTTACTCCAGAATTTATTGCGCTAAGTGCAAAAAACTCAGCTTCAACTTGTGTTGCTATAAGTTTAGCCAAGCTGGTTTTTCCTATGCCGGGTAGGCCCCATAAAATAAATGATGGAATGTTTTTAGATTTAATTGCTTCCCTTAAAACGCTGCCTTCAGACACTAAATGCTCTTGGCCAATATACTCCTCAAAGTTTTTGGGTCTCATTCTTTCTGCTAGTGGCTTATGATTATTTAAGTTTGAGCTCATAAATATAAATTTATTATTTTTTACGTTTTTTTATTTTTAGCCAAACGCCATCTTTAGGGCGGATTGTAACTCTGCCAACTGGCTCGGGAACATGGTCTGGTGATGTTTCAAGTTCAAAGTTTTTTACTAAATTTGCTAATATCATAACTGACTCTTGCGTAGCAAAGCCAGCGCCAATGCATATTCTCGGGCCTTTTCCAAATGGTAGATATGATGATTTTATAGATTCCTTAGCTTCACTGGAGTTACTGGAGAACCTAGCAGGGCAAAACATATCTGGCTCTTTCCATTGGTCTCTATGTCTATGTATCAACCAGGGTGATATCATCATCATAGCGCCTTTTTTTATTTTCTTTTTTCGCATTTCAACATCTTTTGATGCTTCACGTAGGAGAAAGCCAATCGGTGGATATAGCCTTAAAGACTCTTTAAAGCTGTTGTCAGTATGAATAAGTTTTTTTAGGTCTTCAAACTTAACATTGTCGTTTCCGCAAACATCATTTACTTCATTTAGAATTTTATTTTGAGTTTCTTTGCATGATGCAATCAAATATAAGGCCCAAGTTGTTGCACTCGCAGATGTCTCGTGTCCAGCTAGAAAAAACCCCATAATTTGATCTTTTAACTCTTCATAATTAAAGTTGTTTCCTAGATCATCTTTTGCGTTAAGTAATGCAGATAAGATATCATTATAGCTATCTTTTTTAGTTTTTTGAAACTCATTATATCTAACTTTTAATATTTTAGATAAAATACTTTCTATTCTTTTTCCAGCAGCTTCATTTTTTCTTTTTTGGAAGAATGTTGGTAAGCGATACATAGACATTATCGCTAGTTTTTGACTGTGCTTTTGGAAGTCATTAAATGCTTTGTAAACCTCTAGCGCTTCAGTTCCTTCTAATGGGTGAGATAAAATCGTTTGAAAGATTATATCTGCTGTAACATGGGTCATCTCAACGTCAATATGAACTAGCTTACCAGTGTCAAAATTTTCAAATCTTTCAATAAGTTTTTTTATTGAATTGTCCATTTGTGGAAAAACTTTTTTTAGGCCAGTATATGTAAAAGCGGGGGACATCATTTTTCTTTGGCGTTCCCAAACTTCACCATTAGTTACAAAAATTCCGTTGCCAAAAAGTGGCTTTAAAACATTTTGTATTTCTTTGTGTTTTGGAAAATCTTGCGCTTCATCTTTTAAAACTCTTTTAACTAAGCTTGGCTCACAAGGCATGTAAACA
>CAYGRX010000155.1:0-4536 GCA_964352365.1 uncultured Rickettsiales bacterium | reverse complement strand
TGTACAACTTCTATTTGAAGCGGCTATTGCTGGTGGAATACCAATAATAAAAACCATAAAAGAAGGAACTATTGGCAACAAAATCACCAAAGTTGCAGGAATATTAAATGGAACCTGTAACTTCATTTTAAGTGCAATGAGTATAGAAGGTAGGGCTTTTGATAACGTGTTAAAGGAGGCTCAAGACTTAGGTTATGCTGAAGCTGACCCAGAATTTGATGTTGAAGGAATTGATGCCGCACATAAATTAACAATTTTATCAGCACTTTGCTTTGGAATTAAGCCAGATTTTAACGGCACTTACACTGAAGGGATCACTAAGCTTAAAGTTCAGGACATAGAGTTTGCAAAAAAACTTGGCTATAAGGTAAAATTGCTAGGTGTGTCAAATATATGTAAAAACGGTAAAGTCGAACAAAGGGTTCATCCATGCCTAATTTCAGAAAATGAACAAATTGCAGGCGTAGAAGGTGTATTAGGAGCGGTTACAACTAGCAATGATGCACTTGGAAATTTAACGCTTGTTGGTGCTGGTGCTGGCATGATGCAAACTGCAAGTTCAGTTGTGGCGGATATATGTGATGTGGCTACAAACCGATATAGCGGGGTTTTTGGTCTAAAATCCAGCGATTTGTCAGAGGCAGAATTTGAGGATATCTCAAACCATATATCAGAATATTATCTTCGTTTTAATGTTAGTGATGAAGGCGGGGTTTTGTCTTCAATAACATCAATTTTAAGCAAGCATAATATTAGCTTTGAAAAACTTCATCAAGATATCAGAAAACAAGAGAAAACAGCTGATATTGTCATTATTACTCATGATGCCCTTGAGTCTGATATAGATTCTTCAATATCAGAGATTTCAAAAGAGAATTATATAAATAATGATATAATAAAAATCAGGGTTGAGAATTTTAGTTAAGAATTAAGAAGCGACCTTTCCTTCAATCTTACCTATTATAGTTTCTATATAATCAGAAACGGTGTTGACTATATCTGTCATGTCACTCTCTTGCTTATCAAGCATTTTTGGGTCTATATTATTTGAATCAAATTTTGCTTGAAATTCTTGCAGCTCATCTTCTGCCATAAGAGCTGAAAGTAGTAGAAGCAAAGAATCATTTTGCGTTCTCATTTGCTTTGACAGAATTTCAAACCTATCATTAACTTTTCCTGCAAGCAGTTGAAGGTTATCTTCCTGACCATCTTCGCAGGCTAGTGAAAAATTCCTAGTACCTATTTTAACATCAACTACCGACATAACTTAACCAATTTAATTAGAAATAACATTCATAAATCTCCTAAATAAAGTCTTTACTAAAACATCTCATTATTCATCATGTACGACTTAACTTCACCGATGATTGTATCAACTTTCTTAATAGCTTTTTTATTCTTATCATTAAGATTGATATTTTCCTGCTGCATCTCTCCTAGTTGAGCTTGTAACTTACTATTATTTTCTCGTAGATATTCAATTTCCTCTGATTTATCTTTGATTTGAGTAAGAAGCTTTACATTCTCCTGCTCAATTTCCTTCATCTTTCCCGAAACTTCCGAAGCCAGTGTTCCCTTTTTTTCTTTTAAATTAAGTTCTACTGACTTTTCCAGCCTTTCAAGAACAGATTTTAAATTAATTTTTGCTTCATCAAGCTTATTCATTATAATCAAATATAATTTGTGATTTGTTTGTATTTAAATTTATATTTTAGGGCGGGCTTATTTGCAACTGATAAAAATTATTATTTTAAAAAACTTTAATTAAAAAAGAATATTCTTGCCTTGAAAAACTTCGTAAAAATAGCAAATTTAATAATACTTTCCTTCTTAGCTCTTGCGCTACTTGGCTTACACAGAAAATTCGGGGAAGTTGAGTATATTAATGGCTTTAATTATATACTAATTATAATCTCAGTCTATCTGGCCGTAATATCTTTTGAAACCATCACCTCAATTTTTAAATTTGCCATTAAGTTAATTAAAAAAACAAACACTGGTGATAGAAGAAGAAGTGATACTATTGGCGAAACCAGTTTTTTGGAAAAATTATGGGAAGAGTTTGTTGAAACCAGTCCTATTGCAACGATTATTATAAATCAAGATAATGTTATAGTTAGAAAAAATCATTCCTTTGAGAAAATTGTTGATAAGTTTAAGAAAGCCGATGTTGAAAATATATCTGAGTTTATTGATGTATCACCAAGTGAAATCAAGAAAGACAAAGGTTTTGAAAAATTCTCTATACATGAAGTAAAAATTAAAAATGAAGCAGAAACTCCATTCACAATTTTTGCCGCCAATTATGAAGAGCGTAAATCTATGGGCAAAACTTGGCTTATACAATTTATTGATAATAGTGAAAAGACCGAGTTAAAGGAAAAGTTTATTCAGGCGCAGAAAATGCAGGCTATAGGTCAACTTGCTGGTGGCGTTGCACATGATTTTAATAATCTACTTACAGCCATCATAGGATTTTGCGATCTCATGCTAACAAGGCACGCTCCCGGGGAACAAGATTTTGTAGATATTATGCAAGTAAAGCAAAACGCAAATAGAGCGGCGAACCTAGTTAGGCAATTATTAGCATTTTCTCGTAAGCAAACAATGCAGATGGAAATTATTGACCTAAACGAAGTCACTAGTGAAATATCCAATTTATTAAGACGCCTGATAGGAGAAAACATAAGTCTACAAGTAAATCAAACTCAAAATTTATGGGACGTTAAGGCAGATAAATCTCAACTAGAGCAGGTCATAATAAACTTGGCGGTTAATGCACGCGATGCAATCGAGGAAACTGGAATAATTTCGGTAGAGACTGAAAATATAGAAATTATTTCTATGCGAGATTTTAAATTTAATCATAGTAAATTTACAGGTAATGATGATTTAAAAGCTGGCAAATATGTGATGATAACCATTACAGATAGTGGCTCAGGAATTAAAGAAAGTAATTTAAAGAAAATCTTTGAGCCGTTCTTCACCACTAAACAACTGGGGGAAGGAACTGGCTTAGGACTTTCTACAGTTGCTGGTATAATTGAACAAAGTGAGGGGTATATATATGTTTCAAGTGAGGAGGAGCTAGGAACTAGTTTTTATATATTCCTTAAAAAAGCCGATAAATCAAAAGAGATTGCCACTGAAGAAGTTAAAGAAAAAGAAGTTTATAAAGATTTAACAGGTAGCGGAACAATTCTATTAATTGAAGATGAAGACCCAGTTAGAATGTTTTCAAAAAGAGCTTTAAGTGATAAAGGTTACAATGTTTTAGAAGCATATTGTGGCGAAAATGCTCTAGAAGTGGTTGCAGAATATGGCGTTGAAAATATTGACTTAGTTCTATCTGATGTTGTGATGCCAGGTCTTTCAGGACCTGAAGTGGTGGAAAAACTAGTTGAAATGAAACCTGATATAAAGGTCATTTTTGTTTCTGGTTACGGTGAAGATGCTTTCTACCAAAAATACGGAAAGGAAAGAAAGTTCAACTTTTTACCAAAGCCTTACACGTTGAACCAAATAGCAAGCAAGGTTAAAGAGTTGATTTAGATGTTAGTTCAATCTCTAAAATTTAAGACACTAACCGTTTCTCAAAACATCAACCAAGTCAGTTTTTTCCCATGGAAAATGACCATCTTCTGTAGCGTCACGGCCAAAATGGCCATAAGCTGCGGTTGGAAGATATATTGGGTTATGTAGGTTTAAATGTTGACGTAAACCCCATGGAGTTAGGTCTACGTTTTTATTTATAATCTCTTGCAAATCATATTCATTGATGTTGCCTGTAGCATGCATATTAAAATAAACTGATATAGGCTTACTAACACCAATTGCATAAGAAAGTTGGCAAGTGCAAGCATTTGCATAACCAGCAGCGACAATATTTTTTGCAAGGTAACGTGCCATATAGGCAGCTGACCTGTCAACCTTTGTAGGGTCTTTACCAGAAAATGCCCCACCACCATGAGGTGCTGCACCACCATAAGAATCCACTATAATTTTACGACCCGTTAAGCCAGCGTCACCATCAGGTCCACCGATTATAAAAGAGCCTGTAGGGTTAACATAAAACTCATCTTCAGGTATTTTCCACCCCTCAGGAAGAGCTTTTTTTATGTATGGTCTAATCAACTCCTTAATAGAAGAGTGAGTAAGCTTCTCATCATGTTGAATAGAAACAACTAATGAATGAACTGCTTGAGGGTCATTACCTTTATATTTTAAGGTAACTTGGCTTTTTGCGTCAGGACCCAACCCTTGCAACTCACCAGATTTTATGGCCGCAAATATTTCACGTAAAATTTGATGCGAATAATGTATAGTTGCAGGCATTAATTTTTCAGTTTCACGAGAGGCATAACCAAACATTATACCTTGATCACCTGCACCTTCTAATCTATTTTCAGCATTATCAACTCCTTGTGCTATTTCCTTGGATTGTTCATGAACATAGTCATTAACTTCTAAGTTCTTCCAATGAAACCCAGGTTGTTCATATCCAATATTTTTAACTACTTCACGAACGATCTCTTC
>CAYGRX010000154.1:0-4536 GCA_964352365.1 uncultured Rickettsiales bacterium | reverse complement strand
ATTCATCATCTTCAGTTACTGTAGTTTCAATATCTAATATTATATTTTCCCACCAATTCAAACTCATAGCAAACCCCTTAAAGTTTTTTTTAATTTATTACAGTAAATTATCTTATAAGAGCGGTCGCGAAACCTAGAATTCTCAAATCTTAAACTTACCCATTTCCAATGATAACACCAAAAGGTTAACAAAAGGTTAACAGGTTATTAATAATACTGTATTAATTTTGCAACATTATGCATTTTTACAACATTGTCAAGACGAAAAAACATATTTTGACATTTTTTTATAGCCCCTCTATAAGAGGTCAAAACTAAACCAGTAAAGGAATTCAACGATGAGTAAGCCAGTAAACAAACCCAATAATCCTAATTTTTCATCTGGACCAACTTCTAAGCACCCAGATTGGAATTTTGACAACCTAAAAAATGCAGCGGTTGGCAGGTCACACAGAGCTAAAATAGGTAAAGAAAAATTAGCTGAAGTAATTGATTTAAGCAGAGAAATATTAGGAATACCTGATGATTATCTATTAGGAATTGTGCCAGCATCTGATACTGGAGCAGTTGAAATGGCAATGTGGACCTTACTAGGAAAGCGCGGTGTTGACGTTTGCGCTTGGGAAAGCTTCGGAGCAGGTTGGATTACAGATGCAGTTAAACAATTAAAACTAGATGATTTAAGGGTTTTTGAAGCAGACTATGGTAAATTACCAAATTTAAGCCAAGTTGATACTGATAGAGATGTTATTTTCACTTGGAACGGAACTACTAGTGGAGTTAAAGTGCCAAATGGCGATTGGATTAAGGATGACAGGCAGGGATTAACTATATGTGATGCCACATCCGCTGTTTTTGCAATGGATATGCCATGGAAAAAGCTAGACGTTACAACATATTCTTGGCAAAAAGTTATGGGTGGCGAGGCTGCGCACGGAGTAATTATACTAAGCCCAAGAGCTGTTGAAAGGTTAGAAAGCTATACACCAAAATGGCCATTACCTAAAATTTTCCGCCTTACAAAAAAAGGTAAGCTGATTGATGGAATTTTTAGAGGAGAAACTATCAACACCCCTTCTATGATAGCAGTTGAAGATGCAATTGACGGGCTAAAATGGGCTAAGAAAATTGGCGGCTTAAAAGCCTTAATAAAAAGAAGTGAGAGCAACCTAAAAGCACTAGAAAAATGGGTGGCGAAGACTGGCTGGATAGATTTCCTAGCTGAAGATAAAGAAAATCTATCTAACACTTCTATATGCTTAAAAATTACAGCTGATTGGTATCAAGCTTTACCAAAAGAAGAGCAAGCTGCAATAGCTAAGTCTATCGTTACTACTTTAGATAAAGAAGACGCCGCATATGATATCGGTGCATATAGAGATGCCCCTGCTGGAATTAGAATATGGGGAGGAGCTACAGTTGAAACTTCTGATATTGAAACCTTAACAGAGTGGCTTGATTGGGCTTTTTCCGAGGTTGAAGTAAGCAAGAATAAAGCTGCATAGTAAACAATTTGATCTAATTAAATATTCTTTATTTAGTTAGATCTTTTGACTGAACTATTATTGAAGTTACTTTACTAGGTTCAAAAAAGGCTCTGTTACCAGAGTTAACAAATGGCGGACTGTGATCACCTGCTAGATATAATTGGACAGTATTCTTTGGATCTATTTGATTTAGAAACTTAAAAACCTTTTTCAAACTTGCTATTTGGGTATTAACATATTCGCATATAACAATGTTATCAATATTGAATTTATTGCATATTTTTCTTCCCTCGCCTGTTAATGCCTTTCCTTTATAAGGAACATGCCCATCCATATTCATCCAATATACAAACTGTCTAAAATCATTTCGTGTATATGGCATCAAGAAATCTTCCAAAATTTCTTCACCGCACACACCTTTTAGGTTTTCACCACATATCTTAGCATTAGGAAATTTCTCTTGATGCTCTTCAGTGAAATATGTCCTATTCAGCCCTACAGATTTATACCAAATATACCTGCTAAAAGCTTTATATGTAAAATTGTGAATTCCTATCGTTTGGTATCCAATATTTTTAAATCTATGGCCCAAGCAATCCTCAAACTCAGTTTCTTGACCGTTAGGGAATGCCGAATCAATAATTAAACCACATAGGTCTCTAATCTCCGCCATTACAGAATATCCTTTCATTTTTATTTCGGATTCCGTGTATGAATATCTAGATTTATCAATTTCTCCAAGGCTTTCCTCTAAAATATATGATTGTAATTTCTTATTCTTGAGTACCCCGAATGACTCAATCAAAAATACAAAAACTTTATCAGCTACTTTTTCTTTAACATCCAAAGACTGGAATAAAGTGACAGTATTATAATCATTTGCCTTTATGAAATTCGCAGGCTTATGACGAGCAACAAGTTTTATTGCACTAAATCCATTATATATTGAAGAATACGCCAATTTTCCATTGATAAGCGTATCAGAAAATCTTTTCTTTCCTGATATTTGACAGTTAGCAACTATTAATAAAGTTAAAAGTAGTATTGGAAATAATTTTGATATACTCAAAATTTGCTTTTGAGAGTTAAACAGAAATTTAAAATAAAAAGTTATTAGTGTAGCTAGAATAAGCAAAACAATAACAACATATTCAAAAGAAAAAAGGTCTATAAAAACTTTCACAAAAGAGTTTAAATTACCGAACTCTTCATCCGAAATAAAACCAGATAAATCAAAAATATCAAAGTAGAATAACTCACCTAACATCAGAGCTATATCAAATATTAAGGCTAAGAAAAATATAAAAAAGAATATAGTTAATTTTATCCTTTTCTTAACAAGGTAAAAAAGCGCGAATGAAGCGGTGATATAATCTAAGTTAATTTTAAAGCGATCCATATAATATAACATCAAGGACATTATAAAAATAAGATTAGGCAAAATAATAAAATATAAAATATATTTTAAATACCCTAGAGATTTAGTTTTATTAAGTTTTTCCAAAATAATTTTTAAATTTTGTTCTTAACATTGCTCGTATAATTGATGTCATTCTTTTGCGCAAATTATTATAGACAATATAACAATTTAATGTGTATAAAGCTGATAATTTGTGCTTTCCACATTGGGGGATTAGCTCAGTGGTTAGAGCAGGGCGCTCATAACGCCTTGGTCGGGGGTTCAAATCCCTCATCCCCCACCATTTTATCGTTATATTTCAATAACTTATCTAAAATTAACCCTCTCCCCTTACTTGCTATTTTTACCTTATTAGAGATAATTAATAAGGTTTATAATTAGAATGCTGGTTGTGTTCTACAAAAGCATTTATATATAGTCCGTCCTACTAGCTTTATCACATCATAATATTTACTACTATAGCTACTTACCTAGCCAACATCCAAATAGCCATACCTATCATCATTAGGTTTTCTGTCAGTGAAATAAAGCCTAGTGGAACGTTTGAGCCACCGCCAACGCAAGCGCATTTAATGTCTCTTTTATCAATATAAACAGCTTTAACAACTGAGATTGCTCCAATAGTGGCTACAACTAAAGTTGCGGGAGCAACTATTATAGTTAAAAAACCCGATATCATAGAGACACCCGCTAAACCTTCAACAAATGGATAAAAGTAGGCATAGCAAACATATTTTTTTCCTATCAAGTCATACGTTATGAATTGATTCGTGAATGAGAATAAATCTTGAAATTTTTGAATTGCTAACACACACATTGAAAATGCTATAAACAGCTCAATTAATTTAACAATGGCAAAACCATCAGTTAATGCATAAGTTGCAGAAACAGCCATTAAAAATGTTGTGGCAAAAATGGCTATAATTGGTTGATAGGTTGTGCCTTCTTGTTTTAAAGTTTTTTCTCCGAAATGCTCAACAAGAGAATCAAATCCACCAATGCGCTTTCCCTCTATAAAAGTTTGTGGAGTAGTTTTAGCATCGTGTTTTTCTTTAAATTTATCAGTTTCTTCTCGACTACTTAGGTGATTATCTTCCACCTCAAAACCTTTACGCTTTAACAAGTCTAGAGATTTAATTCCAAATGGACAGATATGATTATCCGCTACCATTCTATAGAGAATTGCTTTTTTCTTATCTATTGACATCTTAGCCCCTATAATTAATTAAAACATTTTAAATGGCTTAGTTCATGACTCACCTTTAGGTGTTTCAATTATTAGTGAAACCTCTAACACATTACTAACATGAACTTTATAATCATTTATTATACTCTAAGAGAGTGTAACTCTATAAGAGTGATAATTGCTAAGTAATAAATATATTTTTTGAAATTAGTTTTTCGATAAAAATATTTACATCAATTTTTATTTTAAACTCTGGAGCTTTATAATTTTCTTTAAGTTCAGAAATTATTTCAGATTTATCTTTACCCGCATCTATGAGCTTCCATATTTCAGCACCAATCTTATTAGTTTCCATATACTCTCCAGATGGGGAAAGAATTATTTTAATTGAGTTATTTTTTTTATCTTCACTCCAAATAACATTTTCAGATATAGTATACATA
>CAYGRX010000153.1:0-4591 GCA_964352365.1 uncultured Rickettsiales bacterium | reverse complement strand
GTGTCGGTTTAAAACATAAAAAATAACACGACAATGAAATATTTAAAAATAAATTAAATTATATTTTTTATAAAATAGACAATAATATAATTCCTGTTTTAGCTAAAATTGAAAAAATTGGAATTACTGTTGATAAGAATATATTAAATAACTTATCTGATGAGTTTGAAAAAACCTTAAATATTTTAGAAAAAGAAATTCACGAAATAGCAGGTGAAGAATTTAATATTGGTTCACCAAAACAATTAGGTGAAATTTTATTTGATAGACTTTCTATAGAAGGTGGTAAAAAAACAAAAACAGGCCAATATAAAACAGACTCTGATAAGCTTGAAGAAATTGCAATGCAAGGACATGAAATTGCAGAGAAAATTTTAGAATGGAGATCATTAAGCAAGCTTGTTAACACTTACACCAAAGCATTGATAAAGGAGATAAACCCAGAAACAGGACGTGTTCATACGCACTTTAACATCAATAGCACAACTACTGGTCGCTTAAGCTCTAACGCCCCTAACCTACAAAATATACCAATTAGAACGGAAAATGGCAGAAAGATTCGCAAGGCCTTCGTAGCAGATAAAGGTAAAAAATTGATTGGCGCAGATTACTCGCAAATTGAACTGCGCTTGCTTGCTCACATGGCAAATATTGATGTATTAAAAAAAGCTTTTTCCAATAATGAAGATATTCATACCGCAACTGCAGCTCAAGTTTTTGGTGTTGACCCTAATAATGTGGATAGTGAAACTAGAAGGGCTGCAAAAACTATTAATTTCGGAATTATTTATGGCCAAAGCGCCTTCGGCCTAGCAAAACAATTACGAATTGGCCGTGGTGAAGCCAAGGAATATATCGATAAATATTTTGAACAATATCCCGGAATTAGAAAATATATGGATGAAACTATTATATTTGCAAAAGAACATGAATATGTGGAAACAATTCACGGCAGAAAAATTTACCTAAATGGAATTAATGATAAAAATGGAATGACGCGCAGCTTTGCAGAACGCGCGGCGATTAACGCACCACTTCAAGGAACAGCAGCAGATATAATAAAGCTCGCAATGATTAATTTAGATAAAAAACTTATAGAAGTAAATTCTAGTGCAAAAATTTTACTACAAATTCACGATGAGTTAATTATTGAATGTGATGAAGTGGACGCCGAAAAAACCGCAGAAATTGTAAAATCCGTAATGGAAAATGTAATTAAACTAAGCATCCCGCTAATTGTAGACACAAACATTGGTAACCACTGGGGAGAAATACATTAGAACTTGGCAATTAGCTATTTGCTATTGGCTAACCACGGCACTTTTATTACGAAGTTCTTCAGCCTTCTGTCCAGCGCCCGCATTGTAATTGCCACTTCTTTTAACACCTCTATTACCTAGTGCTTCACCAACTTCTTGTACCATTTTTGCTAACGCTGAATCTAAACTATCATTTTCTATTTGGTTTACATCGTCATCTTGTATTGCACCTGCAACAACTTGCTTATAAGCCTCAACCGCTTCCTGAACTTCTTTTACTGATCTACCTCTCAGTCCTTCAGTTATAGCATTACCTTTATCGTCCATAAGGCCAGACTCAATCATAGATTTCTTAAGTGCATCCATATCATTCTTTTCTGATACATTAGGATCACCTGCTTCTGTATTCTCCTTTTCTATTTCAGCAACTCTAGCATTAACGGCATCTGGATTAGATCCTATTTCAGCTCTTTCACCCGTTCTAACCTCAACTTTAACAACAGTTGCGCCAACACTAGCTTTTTCAGCCACTGCTATTCTAGCCTGTATTTCTGTCAAAATCTTTTCAGTTTCAGCAAACTCGGCATCTTGGTTAGCTCTACCATTATCCTCTGTATCTTTATTTATAGTTTGGTCACCGCCATGCTCATTTAAATGAGATTCAAGGTTGTTGTATGAATTTATAATATTTTGTTGAGCTTGCTCCAAGTTTGGAGCACCACCTTCATGTGGAATAGCATAAATTTCACCTTTTTCATTAAAAGCTACTAAACCTGATGCCGAAATTTTAGCTTGGTAATCTTGAAGCATGCTAGTTTCAGCGAACTGCTCCCCCCTTGATTCCATAGCGTCAATGCCAGCATTAACTTTTTGCTCAAGATCTGCAACTCTTTGCGCTCTACCAGACTCAACTTCAGATCTATTTTCTTCAAAACCAGTTTTAACATTAATACCAAACATATTTTGTTGAGCATCAGGGTCAACCCAATCTTGGGCATAACCTCTTCCGTCTATGCCTACCTGACTATTTTCAAGACCATCGCCTACGCTACCTAAAAAAACATTAAGGACTCCTCTTCCTATATTTCCAAGAGCACCACCTCGCCCCCTTCCTTCATTTTCAATTTTATCGCCTACTTCACTAACACGTCTCCCCCCGTTTCCTCTTGTACTATTAGCAGATTCCTGTTTGTAACGACGATTTCTCTCAATTGTTACAGCCTCACTTTGATTTTCTTCATAAATGCGGTCGACAGTGTTGCCCGAACCTAGTTCACCTCTAAGCAATCTAGATTTTTCAGGGTCTTCAATAATTACGTTATTAAGGTCAATACCCTCATCTTTTGCATAATTTACAATTTGAGTATAACCATCAAAAACCATGTTTTCAATATGCTTAGCCGTAATTGCACTACCTCTCCTACTAGCTTTATGGTCTTGTTGGTTCCAAGCATTCCTTATTATTGTATTTGCAAGTATTTTATCTTGATCAGTAAAGTCTGGGTGTGTGCTAATAGCAAATTCTGCAGCAGCAACAGCTTGTCTAGGAGTTAAACCCTTTCCAGTACTATCTAATACAGTTACAACAGCTTCAGAAATTCTAACCATATCAGCGGCGGTTATTTCTGTCCCGCCACTTTTTGGATCTTCAAGAACTGCTATTGACATTTCAACAGTTTCACCAGCTGCAGTTGGGTAAGCCTTAGCAAACTCCCTCGCAACAGTTGCTACTTGAGAGGCATCACCATGCAAAGCGTCTCTAAGCTGCTTATCATCAAATGGTATAGTATTTGCGCCCCTAATTAAAGAGCGCACCATTAAGTCTCCTTCTTGACCATTAATAGTTGCTCTATCACTTAACAAGTCTGAAAGAGATTGATAAACTTGATTACCTGCAGATCTGTCTTTTTCGTATGCTGTGTGAGCCCTTGCCAAAAGTTGATCAACCTTTATCTCCGTTAAATCAAAACCTAAATTTTTAAGCTTTTTAGCAACTAACTCCGCTTGAACTAATGCATCCCTTAAGTTAGGATCATTTGCTAGCTCTAACACAAATGGGTTCGCTTTAGGGTTTTGCAAAGCCGTAAGTAAATCATCCATATTACTTATTTGCTTAACATGTTTAGGGTGATTATTTACCTGCTCTTCAATTTTAGTTTTAAAAGCTGGATAATCAGCTTTATCTTTTGGAACTCCATTATCATCTAAATATTTTTCTAAGGCGGCATCAAAATTAGGGAATGTGCTTGGATCAATTTTTTGGCCAGCTTTAATAACATGTTTAGTAACACCATCTGACTCAATAATTGTTATATCACGAGGCAAAGTATAATTTTCTTTTAAATGCTCAATTATTTTTCCTTTTAGTTCCTCTCTTGAGTTTGCTTCAATAGCGAAATTAGGAATTTCCTCGAGCATCTCTCCCATTACATCTGCAAAACCCGCTGCAAGTCTTTCTTGGTTTTCAGGAAGGGTTAAAGCTTCAGCTACAGCCCTTTGTTCAGCTGGGTCAGGAAACCAAACCCCTAACATTGCAGATAGGTTTTGTAATAATTCATTAAGAAACTTACCAAAGTCACTATTAGCACTAAATAATTCATTTCTTGCATTTGTATTTCTTAAATTTTCTGCAGCTTTAGCATCTATTTCAGCCTGTCTAGCTATCGCAGTAGCTGATTCTTCTAAACTAGTGTCGCTTAGGTCAGTATTAGGCGTTGGTGGTGGTGGTGTATTAGCAACATAACCATTATCAACATAGGTTTGTAGGTTTGCTCTTTCTTCATCATTAGCCAACCCCGCAGAAATTATAGGCCCTGCAATTGGATCTTGTAATTTAGAGTCAATAGCGTTATCAAAACCATCAACATACTCTTGAATTGATTGTGGGTCACTGTAATCTACTGTATAACCACCTCTTCTTTCCATGAAGTCAATAACCGTACCAGCCAACTCTATTTGCCTATCAGTATCAGTAGTTATCGCAACAATGGATTCACCCGCTTGATTAGCTAACAAATAATTTATAAGTGTCCCTTTATCTGTAATTGAAGATACATCGCCAGCATCTTGCATTAAGCCCATTTTTGCGCCTAACTCAAAGAACTCAGATGCTTCTGTTTCAAGACTGTTAATGTGTTTTTTGCTATTGTAAAACATGGTTTCCTCAATAAATTATTTCGTATTTTATATAAATTTAACACAAAATGGTTAAGAAAGGGTTAACGGATGGCATTATTTTAGCAAAAAAATGAAAAAAAGGCCAAAATTATTCATTTTGACCTTTAAGCGATGTTTATGAGCCAGTTTCCTAACTTTGAAACAATATCTATAAA
>CAYGRX010000152.1:0-4827 GCA_964352365.1 uncultured Rickettsiales bacterium | reverse complement strand
TTAAAAATGAAACTCATATCATCTGTACAGTTGTTGAGCATGATGGCCAAAATGATTCTGATGTTGCGGCACTTATAGGCGCATCTGCAGCGCTTGCTATTTCTGGTATACCTTTTAAAGGACCAATTGCAGCAGCTCGCGTTGGCTATACTGACGGTAAGTATGTTCTTAACCCTGAAATTGGTACTGAGAAAGATTCTAGATTAGAGCTTTCAGTTGCTGGCACAAAAGATTCTATCATGATGGTTGAATCAGAAGCGTCTGAAATCTCAGAAGATGAAATGTTAGGAGCATTAGAATTCGCTCATAAAGAAATGCAACCAGTTATTGAGCTAATAAATGAACTTGTTGTTGCAGCTGGTAAACCAGTTTGGGAAGTTGCAAAACCTGATGTTGCTGACCTTAAAAAGAAAATTTGGAGCTTAGGAGAGAAATCTTTAACATCTGCTTACAAGGAAAAGGATAAGCAAGCGCGTGTTACTTTAATCTCTGATGCAAAATCAAAAATTCAAGAAGGTTTGGAAGCAGATCTTGCTGAAGGTGAATCACTTGATTTAATTAAAGTTGGTGGGTTAATAAAAAAACTTGAAAAAGAAATAGTTAGAACTGACTTACTTAAAAATGGCAACCGTATTGATGGTAGAAGAACTGATGAAGTTCGCCAAATTCTTGGTGAAGTTGGTGTTTTACCGCAAACTCATGGTTCTGCATTATTCACTCGTGGTGAAACTCAAGCATTAGTTGTTACAACTCTTGGTACTGGACAAGATGAGCAGCGTATTGATGGTTTACTTGGAGATGAAACTGTTCAATTCATGTTGCATTACAATTTCCCTCCATATTCTGTAGGTGAAGCTGGCCGTATGATGGGTCCTGGTCGTCGTGAAATAGGTCATGGTAAATTAGCTTGGAGAGCAGTTAAAGCTCTTATCCCTAACCATGAAGATTTCCCTTACACAATTCGTGTAGTTTCTGAGATTACTGAATCTAATGGTTCATCTTCAATGGCTACTGTTTGTGGTACTTCAATGGCACTCATGAATGCTGGTGTTCCAATAGCTCGTCCAATTTCTGGTATTGCTATGGGACTTGTTAAAGAAGGTGAAGATTTTGCAGTTATATCTGATATCCTAGGTGATGAAGATCACCTGGGTGATATGGATTTCAAGGTTGCGGGTACTGAAGCTGGTTTAACCTCATTGCAAATGGATATTAAGATTCAAGGTATTACTATCGCAATTATGAAGCAGGCTCTTGAGCAAGCTAAAGGTGGTAGACTTGGAATTTTAACTGAAATGAACAAAGCTATTAAAGAGCCAAATAAGGAAGTTGGTGACAACGCGCCTAAAATGACTTCAATTAAAGTTCCGGTGAACAAGATTAGAGAAATTATCGGTTCTGGTGGTAAAGTTATCAAAAACATTTGTGAAGTTTCAGGTGCTAAAGTTGATATTAATGATGATGGTGAAGTTAAAGTTTCGGCAATCAAGGCTGCAAATGCTGATAAAGCGCTAGCTATGATCAATGAAATTATTGCTGAACCAGAAGTTGGTGTAACTTATGAAGCTCGTGTACTTAAAATTCTTGATTTTGGAGCGGTTGCTGAGTTTGGTGGTAAATTCCAAGGTTTAGTTCATGTTTCAGAAATCGCTGAAGAGCGTGTTGAGAAAGTTGAAGATTACGTTAAATTAGGTGACACTATTAAAATTAAAGTTGTTAGCATTGATAAAGGTGGTAAAGTTCGCCTATCTATGAAGCAGGCTGATGGTTTTGAGGGTGGAAAAGGTAAAGCTGAATCTAAAGATGAAGCTAAGTCTGAAAAACCTAAGAAAAAACCAGCTGCTAAAAAAGCTCCTAAGAAGAAAGAAGAAGATGCTTCTGATTCTGAAGACAAAAAAGCTAGCTAATATAGTTCTCTGAATGTCATCTCGGCGAAAGCTGGGGTGACATTTTAATAGATATTTATAGTTGTATTATTTGAAGTATTACATAAATATAGGTCATGAATAATACACCGTCAGAACAAATAATTGCCTCGGGCAAAGATATTTTTGAGGAAATAAATAAACTCAAAAAAGATATGAATGCTGTTATTCTTGCACATTACTACCAAGATGACGAAATTCAAGAAATAGCAGATTTTATTGGTGATTCTTTAGACCTTTCCCGTAAAGCAGCTGAAACTGATGCTGATTACATCATATTTTGTGGAGTGAAGTTCATGGCGGAAGTTGCGAAAATTCTCTCCCCACAAAAAACTGTCTTGCTACCAGATTTAAAAGCTGGTTGTTCGCTTGAAGATAGTTGCCAACCTGAGGAGTTTGCAAAATTTCGTAACGCTAACCCTGACCATATTGCGTTAACATATATTAATTGTTCGGCAGAAATCAAAGCACTGTCAGATATTATAGTTACTTCAAGCTGCGCAGATCAAATAGTTTCAAAAATACCAAAAGATCAAAAAATAATTTTTGCTCCAGATAAACACTTAGGTGCATATCTCTCCAAAAAGTTAAATCGTGAAATGTTACTTTGGCAAGGAACTTGCATTGTTCATGAGCAGTTTAATGAGCGTGAAGTTGTTAAACTCAAAATTCAAAACCCAAATGCTAAAGTTATAGCGCATCCAGAATGTCCTGAGGTTTTACTGAACTATGCAGACCATGTTGGCTCAACTCGTTCACTGCTTAACTATACAATAGAGCATGGTAAAAAGGAGGGGGCAGAGTTTATTGTTTTGACCGAAGCTGGTATAATTCATCAAATGAAAAAATATTCACCAGACGCAAAGTTTTTTGCAGTTTCTGGCCTTGGTGAATCTGGTTGTAAAATGTGTAATAACTGCCCCTATATGAAGCTTAATACAATTGAGAAATTATATCATTGTATGGTAAATAAAACTCCTGAAATTACAATGAGTGAAGATTTGCGTATAAAAGCAAAGGCAAGTCTTGATAGAATGTTAGAAATGAGCAAATAATTTCCCAAAGGAGAAATTAAAATGATGATATTAAAAAATATCCTAATGGTTGTGGTTATATTAACTCTTAGTAGTTGCGATGTTCCATTCGTGCCATTTATATAGTGTAGAAAGCTGTTATCTCGCTTGAAAAACGCTTGCCCAACCTAAAAACATTGTGTGGTAATTTGAGCTGCCATACATGCATCTAGCCATATAATGTATCTGGAAAATATCTTCTGTAATACTCACTAAATTTGATGCTTTTAACCTAGGAAAACCAAATTCTTCAACGCTCCCATCTCTATCTGGGTTATCTCTATTGCCAGAAATATTTATCCAAAATCCGCCCACGTTCAATGAGTCATAAACGATGTTTGCAAATTTTTTCCTATCTTCCTCATTTGTCAAGCTATGTAAGCAACCTTTGTCAAAAACTACATCAAATTTCTCTTCGGGAGGGTTTTGCAATATATCGGCTGTAATAAAATTTGCATCTAACCCATCATGTTCTAAATTTTTACTAGCTAGTTTTATTGCCTCTTCTGAAATATCTACGCCACAATACTTATATCCTTGCTTTGCCAACCAAATTGCATTTGTGCCAAGGCCGCAACCTATTTCCAGAACGCTAGCATTATCTTCCGTAAAATGTGTAAAAAGTTGTACCATTTCTGGAGATATCTCTCCGTCTTCCCAAGGGGTATCATTTTTTAAATATCTATCGTTCCAACTATCTTTATTCCAATTATTTTCCATATCTAAAAATTATATTATTAATTTATTGTAATGAAATAAATCCGATTATTATAGAATTTTTATAAGTTTCAGTTATAATAAACTTCTGGTGAGAGTGCTGCGGATTCGGTTGTTGCTATTGTATCTCCGGGGCGATGAATTTTATACAGGCACTGGGCTCTGGCTGGGGGATTCCCTTAGTTATTTCCTAACGCCACCTTAGCATAAAGGCTTTGGGTGAACATATTTTGCAGACCACTCCCGCGGTTCTCACCTTTCTACAGGCCAAATTTCATGTTGTAAGCTTTTTTTATTTCTTTGGTGTGTTTTACTAATCTATTAAGATTAAGAAAAAGTTAACGCAAATACATCATCGGGTCACGAGCTTCCTTACCACGTCTAATTGCGAAATATAGTTTGGGAGATTTAACTTTACCAGTTTGGCCAACCTTACCAATCACTTGACCTTTTTTAACAAATTGATCTTTCTTTACATCTATTTTGCTAAGGTGGGCATATGCACTAAGTAATCCATTATCATGTTTTATTATAACCAAGTTACCATAACTTTTTAAACTATCACCTGTGTAGACTACTTTGCCAGAAAGACTAGATTTCACAAATGCACCTGCTGGTGCCGAAATATAGATTCCGTCATTATATTCATTATCTTTTTGTAAACCAAATTTACCAGTAACTTCCCCTTTTGCTGGCCACATAAAGTTACCATCATCTTTGTATGATTTTTGCAGTACTTGAGCTTTTTGTTTTAATTCTTTTCTAAGTAAAGCGGTTTTATAACTAGGGGCTTTTTGTTCCACGGGTTTTAAAGTTGGTGGAATCATGATTGCTAAACCATGAGGTTTAATAACTTCTGCATCTCTGGTATGGAGTTCAACTTCGTCAGGTTTACTCCCCTCCTCTTCTTGTATAGAAGATTCAACTTCATTTTTGCTAATCTCTTTTTGTGCAATTAAAGTACTTTTCTGGCCTAATTCAGGCTCTGGCTTGTAGGTGGGGAAAGGGATTTGTAACTTTTGCCCAATTTTTAATTCGTATGGTGCTTCTAGTCTGTTAGTTTTAACCAAAGAACTCATGTCAACCCCATAAGTTCTGGAGATGCTATATAA
>CAYGRX010000151.1:0-4877 GCA_964352365.1 uncultured Rickettsiales bacterium | reverse complement strand
CCCTTATCGGGGTACTTTTCACCTTTCCCTCACGGTACTTGTTCACTATCGGTCATTTGCGAGTACTTAGGCTTGGAAGGTGGCCCTCCCATGTTCAGACAGGGTTTCACGTGTCCCGCCCTACTCAAGAATATATAGAATTTTTACTTGTACGGGGCTATCACCCACTATGGCGTATGTTTCCAAATACTTCCAATTATTAACTATATACTACTGGCCTGGTCCCCGTTCGCTCGTCGCTACTTAGGGAGTCTCTATTGATTTCCTTTCCTCTGGCTAATTAGATATTTCAGTTCACCAGGTTAGCTTTTTATTCCTATGTATTCAGAATAAAATATCTTTTATATTAGTTCGTATTCTCATTACCTGAATAAATCCAAGTAATGATTAACGAACTAAAAAGATGGGTTGTCCCATTCGGAGATCTACGGATCAAAGGTTATTGGCACCTCCCCGCAGCTTAACGCAGCCTGTCACGTCCTTCATCGCCTGCAAATGCCAAGGCATCCACCGATTGCCCTTCTCATGCTTTATTACACCTATCTTACTAGTTTAGTTTCTATTGTTTAGTAGCTAGACTAGAAAGATAGGTGAATAATTCACAAAATTGATCTTTTGCCGATTCCCAAATATAAGTATAAATACTCATACTTGTTTTTAATTTGTTTAAAAGATTACGATGCACTTTGAACAGAACTAAGCTTTTAGTTTTGTCTCATTGTCTCATCAGTAAAATTTTGGTCAGTTTATTAAAAAGAAATTAGTTATAAATTTGAGTAAACTAATTTCCTCAATATACATGCTGTTATTCACGATTTTAAAAAACATCCGCTTACTGAGTAGGTAAACATTTCGTCATCTACTTCTCGGCGGGCTTGCTTTATAACGATGAAGATTTTACCTGTCAACACGAAAAGTGAATTATTTTTCATTATTTTTTTATTTTGTTGATAGCTTAATTTTTTTAGGCTTAAATACAGGTACTTAGTTTAGAAGATAATTATTAATTATATGTTATATTGTTTTATGCATGGAAATAACTCAAGGCATAGATAAACTTAAAAGCTATAGGCCAGAAGCCGTTCGACAATTTGGTGGGGGCGTGTATATTTATTTTCCACCTAGTGAAGTGGAGGCTGAAGGCAGTGAGTTTTTTAATATTGCACGTGAAGAAAATCTAGGAATGATATTTGAAGAGAAATCCTCCGCACACAAAAGTGAAAAAATGTATGCCATAACACCCGTAAACACAGATACAGAAGAATTAGCTTCAAGACTTGGCTTAGATATAAAAGATATAAAAGATATCTTGGCAGGAAAAGAAACGCCTGATAAAAATGTTAATGTAAAAAAGATTTTTAGAGGCAGAATAGGCCCAGATGAACCCCACTTATAATTAACAAAATAAAACTTAGAAAATTATGACACAAACAAATATTAAAGATTTATCATTTGAAGATTCATTAAATGATTTAGAGGCAATTGTTAGAAAGCTAGAAAGTGGCAATGGTAGTTTAGAGGACTCTATTAAAGACTACGAGACAGGTAGCAATCTTCTTAAACATTGCCAAAAAAGGTTAGATGAAGCAAAGCTCAAGGTTGAAAAAATTGTAAAGGACAAAAACGGCGAAGCTAAAACTGAAGCTTTTTAGTTTTTAGTTTTTTATTTAGGACGTTAACCTTTTGTTAAGTTTTACCTGCTAAGATGAATTACTACTTTAATTCAATAAATTTAATTATATGCCAAAAAATAGTATAGATAAATTGTCGCTTGGTGAGACAACCTTCAAAGCAGAAGTTGTAAGATCACGCCATAGTAGCCCAATAGCTAAACTTCAAGAAGCGATAAAAAGTGTATGTCGTACATCAGATGGAGAACCTTTATCAACGACCCAATTTTATACAGCTTTCAGAGAAACATACAAAGGGGATTCCCATCAGAAAAAAATTTAGCTGGCAGGGTAATTGATAATAACTTCCTTACTCAACTCAAAACAACATTATTGGGCATGGCTACTAATGAACAAAAAGAAGTGATAGAGGATATATTTAGTAACGTAAATCGCATTTAAAACCCGAGAAAGAACGAAAGGATGCAGCAAGAAAAGAGCCTCCGGCCGCTCCCTCAGCTAAAATCTTAAAGTCAAAGAAAGTTCATCCTTGGAAAGGATCCAAAGCTTTCGATGCAAGAAGGATTGAGAAAGATGCCCCCGAATACAACAATAGGGATGAGCTAATACCTACCTATGTACGAGAAAAGTGGGACATAATAAGCTCTAAGGCCAAGGAGACCATTTTAGAAGGCGACCTGACTGGAGAGGAATCTATAAAATTAGCAAAACAATCTGTCGCTATTGCAC
This sequence comes from uncultured Rickettsiales bacterium, assembly GCA_964352365.1. Taxonomy (GTDB): domain Bacteria; phylum Pseudomonadota; class Alphaproteobacteria; order Rickettsiales; family UBA8987; genus CAYGRX01. Next base: position 2,517 of record CAYGRX010000151.1, on the reverse strand, counting down.
TAAAGTATAGAAAACAAGAAGGGGCCCCAGATCAAGGCAAAGATGGCTTCGAAAGATAAACACTTACTTATCCTTCACCCACCAACTATCAATACCTACGCCGAATTTTGGTGCCTGGGCTGGTTTTTCAAATTTATCCCAGTGTATCAACCTGAATGTTTGAATGTTCCAATGTGGAATTACAAAATGATAATGTTGCAGAACCCTATCTAGGGCTTTTGTTGAATTTATAAGCTCTTCCTGAGTTTCAGTGTTAATTATTTTTTGCACCAAATCATCAATCACTTCATTTTTAACTCCTGACAAGTTACCAGAACCATTTGTATCCGCACCTGACGAATGCCAATAATTATAAAGCTCATTACCTGGAATCATACCCGAGCCAAAAACACGCACTATTATATCAAAGTCAAACTCCTCTACCCTTTTTACATATTGAGTTGGGTCAACTAGCCTAATGGATGTTTCAATGCCTAGGCGTTTAAGGTTTTTTGCATATGGCTCAATAACGCGTTCAAATGAATTTGAATTAATTAGAAATTCAATTTTAAAAATTTCCCCCTTATCATTTTCCAGCTTTCCTGATTTGACATTCCAACCAGCATCATTAAGAAGGTTTTTTGCCTTGATAAGGTTATCTCTATTTCCCCCAGAGCCATCAGTTTCAGCTGGGTTATATTCTGATTTATATACAGAATCAGGGATTTTACCTTTATATTCATTCAAAATTTCCAACTCAGCTTCCGACGGCAAACCTTTTGCCTCATATATTGTATTAGAAAAATAACTACGCGTTCTGTTATAAGAGTTATAAAATAATGTCTTATTTGTCCATTCAAAGTCAAAAACTAAACCTAGTGCTTCCCTGACCCTAATATCCGAGAATTTATCTCGTCTCAAATTATAAGTGAATGATTGCATACCAGTTGGCAGTTGATGCGGAATCTCCTGCTTTATTATTTCCCCCTTTTCAACCTGTGGGATATTATAAGCATTTGCCCAAGTCCGTGCGATATTCTCTTGCCTAAGATCATAATTACCAGCCTTGAAGGCCTCCACGGCAACGGTTGCATCACGATAATAATCATAAGTTATTTCATCAAAATTATTTAAACCAATTGAAAATGGAAGATCCTTCGCCCAATATTCAGCAACACGTTCATATGTTACTGACCTACCCTCATCTATTGATTTCACCTTATATGCTCCACTACCAAGTGGAAAATTTTTGGTAAAACTATCATTAAAATCTTTACCTTCGTAAAAATGTTTTGGTAAAATTGCTAAATCACCATTTATAAATGGTAACTCTCTATTTTCAGATGTTTTAAAGCTAAACTTAACTCTTCTTTCAGATAATTTCTCAACAGATTCAACATCCGAATAATAAGCAGAATAGAAAGGCTTACCTTCCTCCTTAAGTATATTGAATGTAAATACTACGTCATCGGCAGTTATTGACTTACCATCATGCCATTTTGCCTTTTTATTAATGTCAAATATTATAGATTTACCGTCCTTTGCTAACATTATACCTTCAGCTAGATAACCATGCCTTGTAAAAATATCTTCAGCGGCAGAAGTTAGCAAGGAGTCATATAACCCACCAACGCCCGCAGCAGACACACCTTTAAGTACAAAGGGGTTTAAGCTATCAAACGTACCTATTACCGAATATTTAACTTTTCCACCCTTAGGAGCATCAGGATTTACATAAGGTAAATGCTTAGAAGTAAATTCGAGGGGTTCTTTGGCAAACATCGTTATAGAATTACTACAAATATAATTATCAATACAATTGTAACTTGTAGAAAAAGATGATAACATAAAAGATACAAATATTGTACAATATATACATTTAAATGAGGATTTATATTTTATCATTAGATTAGTTTTGTTAAAAATTGTTTAATCAAATTATATTGACTAACCAATAGTGTTTAATCTATATAAAATCAAACTTTATCAATGGCGGACAAAGGCAAAAGCACATATTTAAATTCAGTTACATAAGCAAGTTGTTGACTTTTTTGGTATTTATATCAATTTCAAATATCGCTACAACCAAGAGTTCTCATGCTTCAAATGACGCAGAAAAGTTTTCCGCAGCAACTATTTTGAACCTCACCAAATATATGGATATTGGTAAAAATTCTGATATTGAAGTTTGCATTATTAACGACGAGAAGATTCAACTTATAGTAGAAACTTTTATTGCAAAGAGAAATTTTGAAAAAATATCCGATGTCAAGGGCTTCGAAAAACCTAATAATGAAATTAAAACTTGTGATATAGTTTATATATCTGATAAAAATATATCAACAGCCAATAAATCCTTAGACATGATTGAGGGCATAAAAAAGCCTGTAGTAACAGTTTCAAATATTGATGATTTCACCAAGGATAACAAAGGTATAGTTGCAATATTTGAAGAGAAAGGCCGTTATAGATATTCTTTAAATTTAAAAAAAGCTAAATCCAATAATATAAAGATTAATTCTAAATTAATAGAATCCG
>CAYGRX010000150.1:0-4903 GCA_964352365.1 uncultured Rickettsiales bacterium | reverse complement strand
CTTTTGAAGTTAATCCTTTGATTTTAAATGGAATAAATGTGAAAGAGGGGATGGGGTTGAACCCGTTGCTTCAAGATATTGGGTTGGCCATACATCCGCCATTGCTATATTCTGGTTATGCTGGTTTTTCTATAGTTTTTTCAATTGCTATTGCTGCGATGAAAACATCCCAAGATCCTCAAGAGATAGGAAATGAAATTAGATCTTATACATTATTTTCATGGGCTATATTAGGTGTTGGAATTGCTCTTGGTAGTTGGTGGGCATATAGAGAGTTAGGCTGGGGTGGCTTTTGGTTTTGGGATCCTGTTGAAAATACCTCTCTTTTGCCATGGCTTTTTGCATCGGCATTGATTCATGCTTCAATTTATACCAGAAAATTTGGCGGGTTTTACAAACTTTCTATACTACTTTCTCTTGTAGCATTTTTAGCTTCAATAGTTGGTTTTTTCCTTGTTAGGTCTGGGATATTGTCGTCAGTTCATAGTTTTGCATCAGACCCTGATAGAGGTGTTGTGATGTTGATAATTGCTGCAATATTAATGTTATATTCAATGTATTTATTTAGCGTAAAAATTCTTTCAAAAGCCTTTCGAGCGCCTTTATATGAATACAGCCTTTTGTCTAGGCAAGTTCATTTATCATTAAATGTAATATTATTTATGGCGCTTGCTGTAACTATATTATTAGGTATCTTTTATCCAATAATATTAGAGCTTATGAGAGTGAACTCCATCTCTGTTGGCGCTCCATATTTTGAGAAGACATTTACTCCAATATCCGTTTTAATAGCAGTTTTATCTATATTTACGCCATATATAAAATGGCATAAAAACAAATTTAAAAAAATTCTAAAAGTAATACCAAGTTTTCTTGTTTCGTTGCTTGTTACTTATTTATTAGATAGAAATTATCATGGGAGAATAAGCGTTTTTGGCTTTATATCCCTTGTGTCAGGCTTTTGGCTGTTTTTATCTATGCTGGAATTATATATATTTAGAATCTTTGAAAAGGATGGAAAAATTAGTAGAGGTTTAAATGTTTTGTTTCTATCTCATGGCGGTTTTGGACTTCTTATTGTTTTTATAACATTGCTGGTTAGTTTGGAAACTGCAACTGAGGCTATAATCTCAAAAGATAAGCCATATAAAACTAGTGAGTTAAATATATCCTTGAAATCTTCTGAGATTTCTAAGAAGAATAATTATTTATATCATAATGCTGAGTTTGAAATTGAGCAGAATGGTGGTGAGATACTTCATCTAAAGCCAGAAAACAGGGTTTATTTTCCTAGTGCGAAGCGAACTTATGAAGTTGATATTAAATCTGAATTATTGAAAGATAATTATATTGTAATGGGGCAGGAAATTAGTGAGGGTAATATGTATAAATATCCAATTCGTTATTACTCAAAACCCTATATGTCATTCGTTTGGTTGGCTATGTTGTTGATATCACTTGGCGGTTTTGTTGCTTTAATTCCTAGGAATAAATAAATATGAAAAAACTTTTTCAATATTTACCAGTTATTTTAGTTTTAGCTATTGTTTCAATATTAGTTACAAAAATAGTTTCTGATAATAAGGCAGGTATGTCTGGCGAAGATTTATTATTTTCAAATAAAATGCTTGGCAAGCAAGTTCCAGAAGGTATCTCAATTGATGGGGTGGCAATTTCTTCCAAATATTTTGAGAGCTCAGAGGTTACATTGATAAATATTTTTGCATCATGGTGTGTTGCTTGCCAATATGAACATAAATTATTTAATGAGATTGCTCAGAACACTAATATTAAAATTATTGGTGTAAATTGGCGCGATAAGATGCCTGAAATGGATGAGTGGTTAGCTAAGCATGGTAATCCATATAATGATATTATTAGAGATGAGTTAGGTAAATATGCAATATCGCTTGGAATTAGAGGCGTGCCAGAAACCTTTGTAATAAACAATCAGGGCAAGATTCAGCAGCATGTTCGCGGCAATATCACTGAGGAATTTAAAAATAAAATAATTGCAAACTCTATTAAGTAATATGACTAAGTCTTTTTTTATAATATTTTGTTTAGTTTTTGTTTCTACAGCCTCATATTCTTATTCGGATAGAGAAAGGGAAATATATAAAAATATAAAATGTTTAGCATGTGATGGTCAATCTGTGCTTGGTTCTGAAGCTGAATTTGCAATTTCTATGAGGGCTATGATTAAGTCTGAAATTGTTGAGGGCAAAACAAATGATGAAATTTACGATTTTATTAGGCAGTCATATGGTGATGAGATTTTTTTTGAGCCGCCATACCAAAAAGCAACGTATATACTATGGTTTTTGCCTTTTATAATAATATTCATTGGGTTATTTCTTGTAGTTTTATCTCAAAAGAAATATAAGCCGAAATCTAACTAAAAAAATATAAAATTATGCCAGTTGCAAGACTTTCAGGAAGAATTAGAAACGCTGAAGATCCAAGAAGGAAGGATAGGGCGGAGATATTATATCATCTTTTTTTAAATGGCTGGGATATATATAATGGTAATGGTGATCAGGTTGTTGATTTAAACAATATTCAGAAGAAGATCATTGAAACTGACGCATTTGTTTACACGCCAGATCCAGGTTTACAAGATTACTTCAACCTTTCTTCTATTTTTGTTGGTTTTCAGACTTTAGATCAAGATTTAGATAAAAAATCAGCGGTAATTGTTGATAGTGACGGCTCTTGGACAAATTTTCTGAATCTTATGGATCATCTTCATAAGCTTGGAACAATTAAGCAGCACCACTCTGATTACTTAACTATTGTTGATTCAATTGATTCGATGATTAAATATTTAAACGATAATTATGTTGAGAAACAGCATAAACCATCAAAAGAACCTGATATTTTATGCGAAGATGATCCGTTGGGAGCAGGTGTGATTTATAATAATAATGGCCTTGAAAAGCCTAATCACAGCGTTTGTGTGTTTTGTTCGGCTTCGATACAGAAAGATGACTACATTCAAGATGGCTGGAATTTAGGTAAGGCATTAGCTGATTATGGATATGGTTGTATCAGTGGCGCAGGTAAGACTGGTATAATGGGGTCGGTTGTTGCTGGGGCATCTGAAAATGGTGGCTGGAGCGGGGGATCAAATGTTCCTCATATTATTAGGCTTGAAGGTTTACCAGATGGATTAAGTGAATTTTGGCCGCGTGGTGATATTTATACTAGAATGGAGATCATGGTTGATAGGTCAGATTCATTTGTAATTATGCCTGGTGGGATGGGAACTATTCAGGAGCTTATGGCATTACTTTTACTTAAGAGGCAGGGTAAAGATCTGATGAGGGGTAAAAAGATTTATATTTATAATAAATATGATGAAGATACAGGGCAAAGATTCTGGGAGCCAATTATTGCGATTCTTGAAAAGCAAGCACAAGACATGATTGATGAAATAGTTGTTGTGAATGAGTTTGAAGATTTGGTGAAGCTTATTAAAATATAGTATAGGGTTTATTATAACCTATCTTTTATTATATTTGCTACTTTTTGCGCTTCATTAAGGGTGCTAAACTCACTATTTAATTCATTGCCCATAATGTTTGCATATCCGCCTTCAACTAGTTCATCAATTAAAGCATCATATTGAAATCCCAGCTCTTCGGGTTTGTAGATGGAAACTTGTTTTCCAGTTGAGCAGGCTTCGCACATCATTCTAACGCTGTCTCCAGTTACGATAATATTGTCAGCTAAGCTTAAGAATATATCATAAGGGTTTTCTGTTTCTCTCACTTTGTAATCATATATAAAATGAGGAACCTTGATATTTGCTTTTATGTAATCGGCTGTGATAACTTCCGTTCTTGCGCTTGTGGTTATTAATGCGCATCCGCCATTTGTTGAAACTATTTGATTAGTGTAATCAATTATATTTTTAGCGTCATTAATACTTACATTGCCACCTGTGTGACGACCACCAATTAAAACCGAGGTGACAGGGTTTTTGATGTCTTTATTATCTCTTAAAAATTTGAATTTTTTATGTTTTTTATATTCATTTTTTGCTAACTTTAGGAAATTATCATTAATATAATTTGTTAGGCCAATTGTTCTAATTACCCCATCACCTTCAATGTGGTAAGGTTCATATGAGGGGAGAATTATGAAGTCAAAAATGTCATAATCTTTCAGTGGATCGAGAATCACAGCAATTTTGGTTTTTCCTTTACTAACTTCTTTTATGCCTTCTAAAGTTTCGGTAACTCCAGAGCCAACGCCAATTGCTAGGTCGGGAAAGCCGGATTTTGCACTATGTGCATTTAAGCGGTCATATTCTGTAATATTTTTTTCTTCAGTTATGTATCTTGCAATTGCCCAAGATTGAACGCAGCTATCTTTGCCGTCGGTTACTACCCAAACTTTGGGTTTTTTAGATAAAAAATTGAACATAATATAAATTTTTATAGTTTAGAGTTGAGTGTTTATCAAATATTGTTATAAACCAGTTTCTAAATATATTGAATAAACTTTTGATGCTAAATTATTTTAGTGTAAATTATTCAAAAATATTTGCTTTTAAGCACCCGTAGCTCAACTGGATAGAGTACTTGACTACGAATCAAGCGGTTACAGGTTCGACCCCTGTCGGGTGCACCATTTTCTTCATGGGGTTAATACAAAAACATTAGCTCGTATGCTAAAAGAGTTATGTTCCGCTAGGTATGATGGGCTTTTTGTTTCGTGATTTAATCGCGTCCTATAAATATGTAAGGCAATATAGTTCAATTGAAAATGAAAGATTATTGGATAATCTTTTAACTTACTATTTTCTTGCTGGTAAATTACTTAATTTAAAAGTTAAACTAGGTTTTTAAGTTTTTTGCCATTAACAAAGTCTAAAAGGATGCCACCGCTTATGGAG
>CAYGRX010000149.1:0-4905 GCA_964352365.1 uncultured Rickettsiales bacterium | reverse complement strand
CAACAAAGTCTGCAACTATAGGCTCAAAGTCAATTTCTTCATCTAAATCTGGAGTTTTGGATGAGCTTAAACTAGTTTCATCAGTAGTAGATAAATCTATTTCCTTACCTTCTAAAGCTGAGCTAATAGCATTACCATCAACATTAGCAATGTCTTCCTCGTCAACAAAGTCTGCAACTATAGGCTCAAAGTCAATTTCTTCATCTAAATCTGGAGTATTTGAGGATTTCTCTTCAGAATATTCTGACTGTTCCTTTGTTTCTTTTGTTTCTTTACTCTTAGGTGAATTGCCACCTTCTGCATATGCGTTTAATTCAGTAATAATTGCAGAATCATCACCTGCTATTTCCGAACCCTCTTCTTCAATGCCTGAAATAATTTCTTTTATAACATCTGAAGCTTTTAAAACTAGCGTAATCAAATCATCTGTAACTTTAACTTTGCCATTCCTAACTACATCCATTAAATTTTCAGCAGAATGCGCAACTGATTCTAACCTAGAAAATGCAAGGAACCCTGATGTTCCCTTAATAGTATGCATCACTCTAAATATGTTTTTTACAATTTCGGTATCTTCTGGATTTTGCTCAAGCTCTATGAAATCCTGATCAAGCTTCTCCATGCTCTCATTAGCTTCTTCTAAAAACTCATTTAGTAAATCATCCATTCATATACCTTTGAATATGGCTTTTTTAAGATGGGAAATTTGCTTTAAATTCTACTAATTTAACTTCATCATCTTTGTAAGAAAAACTTACATCTATTTTTGATTCTGCCACAATATCTCTAATAAAGAAATAGGGTATATTCTCAACGTCAGGTTCAATATTACCTTTATCATCAAAAATAGACTTAATTATCTTTGGCTCTTTAAATTTTTCAGCCTGGCCTTTGACGTTAATAGACTTCCCATCTTTACTGACAACAATTGAAACCTTACCGCCATAAATAAGAACCCTAGCAGTAGTTAATATCATACTCATTAACATCCTTCTAACAGCGGCACTTATATCATCTGGCAATGCACTATTCCATCTGATTTCGATTTGAGACTTATGGAAATAACGTTTTACAATATCTTTCACTTCTTTAGTTTTTGTCATAACTTCTTCGTTATAAACAACACCATACGCAACCCTATAGGCCTGTAACCTAGCTAATGATTGCTTTGAGCTATCTTCTACCAAATCAATCGCTTGGTTTCTAATTTCAATACCAGCAGTATCACCTTTGCTATCACTACCATCCATTATAAACTCTAAGCCATTAGCAACAGAGCTTATCGGTCCCGCAATATCATGAGTAAACCTAGTAAGTAAAAGCTCCGCCATTCTTTGTGGGGCTTGATACAACTCTTTTTCTTTACTTTTCTTTCCAAACAAAATATTCACCTCATTGTCAGTGTATTTTTATAACTTAAGTCTTACACCCTGTTAAAAATCTTAGTTTAACCAGCTATATGACTTGACTTTTAAGCAACTGATTAATAATTTACCCATGCAAATTATGTTTTTGAATATGGATTTTAGTTTAACAGAGTATTTACCCGTTTTAATTTTTTTGATTGTTGCAACTTTGCTTGCATTATTCATTGTCGGCTTCTCGTATATTGTCGCAGTTAGGAACCCTGATAAGGAGAAGGTATCTCAGTATGAGTGCGGGTTTGAGCCATTCTCAGATGCAAGAAGTCGCTTTGATGTAAGGTTCTACTTAGTAGCGATTTTATTCATCATTTTTGACCTTGAAATTGCCTTCTTATTTCCATGGGCAATATCACTTGGAGCTATTGGTTTATACGGTTTTTGGAGCATGATGGTTTTTCTCGGCGTGTTAACTATTGGTTTCATTTATGAGTGGAAAAAGGGCGCCCTTGAATGGGAATAAAAAAAATTTAGAGAAATTCAGAACTAAAAAGTGTAAAACTAGTAAATTCTAATTATATAGTAAGCTATGTCAAAAAAACTTATAAATCCTAATAGTGGAATCAAACCAGGTGCTTCTCAAGATGAATTGCTTACGCAAGTTACTCAAGAAGTTACTGATAAAGGTTTTGTTGTAGCTAAATTAGACGATCTTTTAAATTGGGCTAGAACAGGATCACTTTGGCCAATGACTTTCGGTTTAGCTTGTTGTGCAGTTGAAATGATGCAAACTGCCGCTTCACGTTATGACCTTGATAGGTTCGGTTTAGTCTTTCGCCCTTCGCCTCGTCAATCAGATGTAATGATTGTAGCGGGAACTTTGACAAATAAGATGGCACCAGCTCTTAGAAAAGTTTACGACCAAATGGCAGAACCTAGATACGTGATCTCAATGGGTTCATGTGCTAATGGCGGTGGTTACTATCATTATTCCTACTCCGTTGTTCGCGGTTGCGATAGAATAGTACCTGTTGATGTCTATGTTCCAGGCTGCCCACCAAGTGCTGAGGCATTGTTGTATGGGGTTTTGAAATTACAAGATAAAATCAAACGTAAAGATTCAATTTTAGTCAGAAAATCTAACTCCAACCCAACCCCTCCAGACCACAAGCAATTAAATACTGAGGCTGTGTAAATAATGAATATCGTTGAAATACAAAAGTTTTTGCTTTCTAACATGCCCAAAGAATTGAAGGTAGGTATTGAAGCTGAAAACAATGTTTTAAAATTATACGCAAAGCCTGAAAATATTTTACGCTTACTATATTTTCTAAGAGATAATAGTAATCTAGCTTTTAAACAATTAACTGACTTAACTGCTGTTGATTATCCCGAAAAAGAAGAAAGGTTTGAAATAGTATATCAACTATTAAGCATTAAGCATAATTCTAGACTAACAGTTAAAGTTACTAATGACGGGGAGAAAGCAGTTCCTTCTGTTGTTCTGGCTTTTAGTAATGCAAATTGGCTTGAAAGGGAAGTTTGGGACATGTATGGAGTTAGGTTTAAAGATCATCCAGATCTCAGAAGGATATTAACCGACTATGGTTTTGAAGGTCACCCACAAAGGAAAGATTTTCCTTTAACTGGACATTTAGAAGTTAGATATGATGAGGCCAAGAAGAGGGTTGTGTATGAACCTGTTCATCTTCATCAAGAATTTAGGAATTTTGACTATCTTTCACCATGGGAAGGAACAGATTATGTTCTTCCTGGTGACGAAAAGGCAAAAAATTAAAATTTAAGTATTATCGCTATGAGCAAAGAAGTATCTTTAAAAAATATGACCCTAAACTTTGGCCCTCAGCATCCAGCTGCACATGGGGTTTTAAGGTTAATTCTTGAGCTTGATGGTGAAGTAGTTGAGCGTGCTGATCCACATATAGGCCTGTTACATAGAGGTACAGAAAAACTTATTGAACATAAGACATATCTTCAAGCTGTGCCTTATTTTGATAGGTTAGATTATGTTTCGCCTATGTGCCAAGAGCATGCTTTTGCGCTAACCGTTGAAAAATTACTAGGTTGTACAGTTCCAAAAAGAGCACAATATATTAGGGTTATTTACAGTGAGTTGACTCGTATATTAAACCACATAATGAATATCACTACATTCGCGTTAGATATTGGCGCAATGACCCCATTATTATGGCTGTTTGAAGAGCGCGAGAAGATTATAGAATTTTATGAACGCGTTTCAGGCTCTCGTATGCATGCAGCATATTTCCGCCCAGGTGGAGTTGCAAAAGATCTCCCGCCAGGTTTACTTGAAGATATCGTGCATTTTGTTGATGAATTTCCTAAATATCTTTCTGATGTTGAAGATCTTCTTACTGAAAATAGAATTTTTAAGCAAAGAACTGTTAATATTGCGCCAACTACAAAAGAGGAAGCCTTAGACTTGGGATTCTCTGGGCCCATGATACGTTCAACTGGTATACCTTGGGATTTAAGAAAATCTCAACCTTATGACGTCTATTCTGAAATAGAATTTGATATTCCTATTGGTAAAACAGGTGACTGTTATGATAGATATTTAGTTAGAATTGCAGAAATGTATGAATCTCTTAAAATCATAAAACAAGCATGCGAAAAAATACCAGGTGGCCCTATCAAAACACGAGATAAAAAGATTTCTCCTCCAGCTAGGGAAGATATGAAGAACTCTATGGAAGCTATGATTCATCACTTTAAGCTATACACTGAAGGTTATCATGTACCTGCTGGTGAGTATTATGGAGCAGTTGAGGCACCTAAAGGGGAATTTGGAGTTTACGTAATTGCCGATGGCACAAATAAACCATATGGTTGCCGCCTTCGTGCTCCAGGTTTTGTACATATGGCTGCAATGGATAAATTAACTACAGTCCATATGCTTGCTGATGTTCCAGCAATATTAGGATCTATGGACATTGTATTTGGCGAAGTTGATAGGTAGTATGCTAAGGTGCAAAAAATTATAAAAGGACAAGAAAAGCTTTCGAAAATTTTTTGGATGTATTATTTCCTTCCTACCTTGCCATTTATCTTTTACTTTTCTAGCTTAGTACTTTTTGGCGAAAAGCGTGGAATGGAAAGTATTCCATATTTCAATGGGATATATTCTATATTTATTATTACGGCTCTTACTATGAACGCAGAAAATTCAAAAAGTTTTATATTCTACATACTGTCTATAGTTTACGTTTTTTTAACAAATTACTTCTTTTTTGACTTATACTTAAGTAGAAAATGATGGAAGATGAAATCTATTTTCATAGAAGTTATTGTTAGTGCAATAGATTGGTTTACTCAAACCCAACTATTTACAAAAGCTATAAAAATTCTTATTATACTTTAAATCTGATGGATTAAATTATGGAAATAAAAATAGAAATTGATGAAAATAAAAGTGAGATTTTAAACAAATTATTGCTTGAGAAAAATATTTCTAAAGAAGATGTAGCTAAACAAGCTCTTTATGAGTATTTGCAAGATTATGAGG
>CAYGRX010000148.1:4433-4931 GCA_964352365.1 uncultured Rickettsiales bacterium | reverse complement strand
CCGTAAAAAATATTATCCTCGTATCTATGGTTGATGATAATGACAAAAAAAAGCTGCAAAAAGCAATTGCACTAAAATTTGAACTTGGTGAAGATGAAGCTCCGCGTATAGTTGCTAAGGGTGATGGCTCGATGGCGGATCAGATTATCAAAATAGCTGAAGAGCACGGCATTGAGATAAAAAAGGATGCAAATCTTGTTGAAATTTTAGATGCAATCGAAATTGATGACTTTATTCCTCTTGAGGCATATGCAACTGTTGCAGAAATTATGCGTTATATTTACAAAAAAGAAGGCAAGATGAAATAGTTCAATGTAGCTTTTTGTAATCTTTCTAAAATCACATTGACTAAGAACCTTTCTTTGCCTTAAACTAAAATATAAACAATAAGGTTAGCAAAATGACTCAAAAAATTGAAGGCTTAGTTTCTATAATCAACCAAGGTGTTGGTGAGGCATCTAGTCTAGTAGATAAAGGCGAAATACCAGATTTTACTCA
>CAYGRX010000148.1:0-4423 GCA_964352365.1 uncultured Rickettsiales bacterium | reverse complement strand
CAACAGAGTTATCGCAATTGCCACCTGAGGAAGCAAAACAATATATTGAACTTCTTAGAACTTGGGCAGAGCAAATTAAAATGGTTTCCGACAAGCTAGAAGTTTTAAAAGATGATGTTGCTTCACAAATTTCTGGTGCTTCTACTGGTTCACGTGCTATAGGCGCTTATGGCTCGGCATCAAACTTGATTAAGCCAGTTGGCAGCAACAACAACTAGCATAAAATACCTAATTAAAATTTACTAATAAAATCAAATATTTTTATGGAATTCTTAACTGATCCAGCCTTGCTTGGTAGCTTTATATCTCTTACTTTATTAGAGATAGTTTTGGGTATTGATAACATTGTTTTTATAGCTCTTTTGGTTCAACATTTACCCGAGAAACAGCGTGCTAAAGCTAGAAATATAGCTATTTCATTAGCATTTGTAATTAGAATTGGCCTATTATTCGGTGTCGCATGGGTTATATCACTTACGCAGCCACTAATAACAGTTTTTGGTCATATATTCTCGGGTAAAGACCTTATGCTTCTAGCAGGTGGTGGTTTCCTTATTTACAAGGCAACCTCACATATCCATGAAATGTTTAGTCACGAGAAAGAACAGCAATATTCAGCTTTTAGTAAAAGTTTTGCCATGACAATATTGCAGGCAATTATTATTGATATTGTATTCTCTTTTGATTCAGTAATAACCGCAATTGGTATTACTCAGGTGATTCCTATTATTATTGCGGCGATGGTTATATCCATGATAGTTATGTTATTTTCTGCTAAATTCATATCTGATTTTGTGCGGGACTACCCAACCATGAAAGTGTTAGCGCTTTGCTTTATATTGCTTATTGGCATATTGCTATTGGCTGAAGCTTTCGCTTTTCACATTCCAAGGGGTTACATATATTCAGCTATGGCCTTCTCTATTTTTGTGGAAACTCTTAATATTCTCTCGGGAAAAAGGAAGACGCGGAAAGCTAAGGAAATTGTTTAATTCTCTTCGCAGTGACGTGTTATCTAATTATTTTTTGTTTTATTATGATGCAATCTTAACCATTTATTAACCTTTTTCTGCTATAATGCTTCCATAAAACTAATCAACTATCCATTAGGAAGATCTTTTTTCCTCATGGAAAACTTGATTTCCCATCGGTATTTTTACGGATGATTAGTATAAAGAATTTGTTTTAAAATATTTTTTTAACGGGCAAAAAAATTTCGCCCAAAATCAGATTACATGTCAAAAATTATTACTGCCGCGCAGGTATTCGCGCTGGCAAAAAAAAAGAAGGCAGGAGTTTACCATCCTGCATCTAAAGTGCGTATCTGCACTTTAGATCTTGAAGAGCTTAACTATACAGCCGATAGAGTTTGGGTTGATAGTGATAAGCTTTTTGGTGAAGCTGAATTTTTCTCTCTTAGTACGGGGGAGTTCCAGCACCAGATGTTACTTGACGGAGAATTCTATTTAGTAGTTCTCTGTTAAGTTATAATGCCAAGGCTCAATTACCTAAAAAGTAATTGGGCCTTGTGCTTTTTAGGGGCAAATTTTTCAAGCTCTACTAAGGGTTGCATACTGCTAAGGGCTGGAATCAAATAAACAGAGTCTGTCACCTCTCACTTGTTGCGGGGTTATAATTTTCTCTGCATTACTCCTTGGTTAACCCCGCAAAAAGTGCGAGGTGACAAAAGGCATCCGCAAAAATCCAAAAGCCAAAAGCAAATCGCTAATCTCTAACAGCTAATCGCTAAATCTCTACTTACCCTTGCTTAAAAATATAGCTCTCACCATGTCTAAAGCTCTGCCCAGCTGGTAATCTTTATCGTAAATATCCTTTTCTTTTTCCTTATCTTTATCATCAAACAAAGTTTTCTTCACTTTGTTATCAATGTCAGCATCATCTTGCTTTTCATCAATCTCTTCGATGATTTCCTTAACATTCTCTTCTTTTTCTTTTCTTATTTCTTCTTTTGTTTTTTTATCATCAGCTTTAATCTCTTCAGTTAAAAGCTTTTCTAACTCTTCATCATTATCATTTATCAAGTGGCCACGAAGCTCAGCCTCGCTAGTTCTACCAACCTTGTCAGTAATTTCTAGTTTTGCTTGTTCAACAATAATATCAGGTTCAATCCCTTTTGCTTGAATAGAGTTTCCACTTGGAGTGTAATATCTTGAAGTTGTAAGCCTAATTGCGCTTTCACTTGGCAATGGTATTACGGTTTGCACGGATCCTTTACCGAAAGATTTTTCGCCAATAATTACAGCTCTTCTATGGTCTTGAAGTGCGCCTGCAACAATCTCTGATGCAGAAGCTGAGCCTGAATTTATAATTACAACAACAGGTAGATCATTAGTTACATCACCAAAAGTAGCACTGAATTTTTGTGAGTCTTCATTATGTCTGCCACGAGTTGAAACAATCTCACCCTTGTTTAAAAATGCATCCGAAACGCTAATTGCTTCTGTTAATAGGCCACCTGGGTTATTTCTTAAATCAAGCACAAAGCCTTTAATTTTATCAGCGCCAATCTCTTTAATTTGCTTTTCAATTTCTTCTTCTAGGCTTTTTCCTGTTTTTTCAGTGAAGCTTGTAATTCTAATATACCCAACATCATCATGAATCTCAGAGCGAACTGAATTAACTACAATAATGTCACGAACAATATCAACATCAAAAGGCTTCTTTTCACCTTCACGGATTACTTTTACAGTAATTTTACTATCTGGCTTTCCGCGCATCTTTTTAACTGCTTCGCCAATGGTCATTCCATAAACTGCGTCACCATCAATATGGCTGATATAGTCTCCAGCCTTTATGCCGGCTCTAAATGCAGGAGTGTCATCAATTGGAGTAACAACATAAACAAGGCCATTTTTCATAGTAACTTCAATTCCTAGTCCGCCAAATTCCCCTTTGGTTTGCTCGCGCATATCTTTGAAATCTTCGCTATTTAGAAAGCTAGAATGTGGATCTAGGTCAGTTAACATGCCGTTAATTGCTGCTTCTATAAGTTTTTTGTCTGTAACTTCTTCAACATAGTCTCTTCTAACCTTATCAAAAACATCTCCAAATTGATCTAGAAGTCTTAAAGTTTCTTGCGTAGTGCTTTGTGCAGAAGCAAAAAATGGAACAAATGCAGTAGAAACAAGCGCAGTTGATAGAAGTGATAATTTTAGAAATTTTTTCATGTTGTGAGACTCTCTTTTTTCAAATTAATTCTTTAACGAAAATTAAGGAATAGTTTAAACTACAATAAATATATCAAGCGATTAAACTTTTGCCATTCATTTCTTCTGCTTTTTTAATATCCATTAATTCTAATATAGTTGGGGCTAAATCACACAAACTTCCGCTATTTAACTTATAATTTTTGTCTTCGCTTACCAGAACTACTGGTACTAAGCCAACTGTATGCTGTGTGTGTGGTCTGCCTTGATCATCAAGCATTTCTTCTACATTTCCGTGGTCTGCTGTGATAATCATTTTACCACCAGCTTTTAAAATCTCTGATTCTAGTTTACCAATACATTCATCAATGGTTTCAACCGCTTTAATAGCCGCACTCAAAATTCCCGTATGGCCAACCATGTCGGGGTTTGCAAAGTTAACTACTATAAGGTCAAACTTTTTAGACTTTATTGCGTCTGTCAATTTTTCGGTTACATCACGAGCGGACATTTCTGGAGCTAAATCATATGTGCTAACATTAGGGGAGGGAACTAGAACGCGTTCTTCACCTTCAAAAATCTCTTCTCTGCCACCATTAAAGAAGAATGTTACATGGGCATATTTTTCAGTTTCAGCAATTCTAAGTTGTGTTAGTTTGTTTTTCGCCATTACTTCACCAAGTGTATTTGTTAATACTTCTGATGGGTAAACAGTTTCAATGAATTTACTCAGATTTTTTGAATATTCAACTAGTCCAACTTTACTTGCTAGTTCAAGGGGTTTTGTTTTAAATTCTTCAAAGTCAGGGTCAACAAAACAACGCAGAATTTCTCTTGCTCTATCGGCTCTAAAATTCGCCATAAAAATGCCATCACCATTTGCAATCCCTTTATAGCCTGAACTTGCAATCGGCTCTAAAAATTCATCATTTTTGTCATTGTCATAACTTTCTTGCACGGCTTGTGATGCAACTTCAAAACCTTCATATTCCCCATTAGGGCTGCCATTTGCAATAACATTATAAGCTTTTTCAACTCTATCCCAGCGTTTATCTCTATCCATCGCAAAATATCTTCCGCTGACAGATGCAATTTTAATATTATCATTATCAGAAATTTCTTTTTCCATGTCTTTAACAAAGCTGATTGCAGTTTGTGGTGCGGTGTCTCTGCCATCAGTAATTGCATGGATATTAACCTTGATACCTTCGTTTGCATAAAGCTTTGCGATATAGGTTATGTGATCAATATGCGCG
>CAYGRX010000147.1:4689-4967 GCA_964352365.1 uncultured Rickettsiales bacterium | reverse complement strand
CTATTTTACATACACTAGAATCACTAGAATGTCAGACCTATTCAAACCTTGAAATTATAATTGTTGATGATGGTAGTAATGACAAAACCTATGATATAGTTAATGATTTTTCTAAAAACTCTAAACATAAATATATAATTAAAAAACTAACTGAGTCAAAAGGTGCGGCTAATGCTCGAAATATAGGAATGTCAAAAGCAACAGGTCATTATATTTGTTTTAATGACTCTGATGATATTTCACGGCAAGATAGAATTGATTTTCAAGTAAAAGCTCTA
>CAYGRX010000147.1:1208-4679 GCA_964352365.1 uncultured Rickettsiales bacterium | reverse complement strand
GCGTTATCTCAATGATGTTTGAGCGCAAAAAGATCCTCAAAGATTTGGGTGGCATGTTAGATATGGCTGTAGGTGAAGATTCTGAATTTAGGGAAAGAATAATTGCTAAATATGGCAAAAATTCTGAGAAAATTCTATATCTACCACTTTATGAAGCAAAATTTTTTCCAGACTCTCTATTTTTTTCAAAAGTAAAAAACATAAATTACGAGATAGATAATTTAACCTTTAATAAGCCTTTGAACATTAATAATGAACTAGATTTTTATCGTAAGTGGCATAGAGAAATAATAAGCGGACATTCTGACTCGCATTCCAAATATGCGCCAAATTTTAATTAAAACCGTTAACCTTTTGTTAACTTTTTTGTGTTATTTTTAGCTAACAAAAATAATGAGGTAAGTAATGAATAAAGAAACAGGTTTTAGACCTTGGCAATCAATACTTATTAAAGCATGTGGCCAAGAAACAAGAGATAATCTTATTCCCTTAATAGACAAAGATACCGTTGGTGAAATATTAGGAAAATTTATCTATCTCAATGAAGTAAATGGCTCTGTATCAAGAGACCAAATTTCTTTAGAAAAATATTCAGCTGGATATCGCGTAATTATATATAATGCAACTGCAGAACAAATTTCAGCTGCAAATGATATGGGTAGTAATAAAGATATTATGAGAGCAGAGATATTAGATTTTCAGAAAGTAAATATTGAAGATTATATTGGTAAAAAGCCTGATTTTAGAAAAAAAGCAGAAAAAACTGATCAATCTCCTAGCGATGGCAAAACAAGGCTATTTGATGTTACTAAAGCAAGGAAAGGAAAGCCTAGCGCGCCTCCACTAGACAAAAACAGAAGTTGGTAAAAAAACTAATTAAGCGTCTAAGTTACTAACATTAAGCGCATTTTGCTGAATGAAGTCACGGCGTGGCTCAACCACATCACCCATAAGAGTACTGAAAGTTTCATCAGCAGCTTCGGCATCTTCAATCTTTACCTGAAGAAGAGTACGCGCCTCAGGATCAAGAGTAGTTTCCCAAAGTTGTTCGGCATTCATTTCACCAAGACCCTTAAAGCGAGAAAGAGCACAACCTTTTTTACCAAGCTCAAGCGAAGTTTCATATAGGTCTAAAGCGGACTTAATTTCAATATCCTCATCTTTATATGTAAGAATAATTTTACCTGAAAGTGATTCCGAAATTTCCTTACTGATTTCAGCAAGTTTTGCAGCCTCAGCAGTGTTAAATGCACGTTCTGGTAGTGACATTTTTTCTTGAACACCACGCATCATTCTATAAAGAACAATTGCTCCATCTTCAGTTTTTGCTTCCCATTTTTTGTTGTCCTGCAATGACTGATTTATATTACCTTCAATCAATTTTGCAGACTCACTATTGAAACCAACTGCAAATGCACCAGAGAAGCTAGCCGCTTGAATAAGTGCAGATTCTGAAATACGTGAAAGTGATTTGATTTGTTCGTTTAGATCAATCGTCTTTTTAATTAACTCAATTAAATCTTCACCAGCAATTTGCTCACCAGATGAAGTGCTTAGAATTGCGCTCTCAGCTATATTTCCAAGGAGGTGATTATTTAAAGCCGCGTCATCTTTCAGGTAAACTTCACTTTGGCCACGCTTAATTTTATATAAAGGTGGTTGTGCAATATATAAATGGCCCGCCTCAACTATTGAACGCATTTGGCGGAAGAAAAATGTTAATAATAATGTTCTAATATGTGAACCATCTACGTCAGCATCCGTCATAATAATAATTTTATGATAACGCAATTTCTCAATGTTGAATTCCTCACCAATACCTGCACCAAGTGCTGTAATTAGTGTGCCAACTTCTTGACTAGAAAGCATTTTATCAAAACGTGCCTTTTCTACATTTAGAATTTTACCTTTGAGTGGCAAAATTGCCTGTGTAGTACGAGTTCTACCTTGCTTAGCAGAACCACCCGCTGAATCTCCCTCAACAATGAATATTTCAGAAAGTGCAGGGTTTTTTTCTTGGCAATCTGCAAGCTTACCAGGTAACGAGCTAATATCTAAGGCTCCTTTTCTACGGGTCAATTCACGAGCTTTTCTAGCCGCTTCACGGGCATTTGATGCCTCAACCGCCTTACCGATAATAATTTTTGCTTCTGCAGGGTGCTCTTCAAACCATTCACCAAGCTTTTCACCAACTACAGATTCAACCACAGGACGAACTTCAGAAGAAACAAGTTTATCTTTAGTTTGAGAGCTAAATTTAGGATCAGGGACTTTAACAGAAACAACTGCCGTTAATCCTTCACGAATATCCTCACCCGAGATTGCAACTTTATTTTTCTTGTTCATGCCAAGCTTATCAACATAGTTGTTTACCTGACGAGTAAGCGCTGAGCGGAAACCCATTAAATGAGCACCACCATCACGTTGACGTATATTATTGGTGAATGTGTATACATTTTCATGATAAGAATCATTCCATTCCAGAGCAAGTTCAACACCAATATCATCTTTCTCACCAACTACAAAAATAGTTTCGTGAACTGCTTTTTTAGATTTATCTAAATACTCAACAAAGCTTTTAATCCCGCCTTCATAAAAAAGCTCGATCTGCTTTTGGTTACCTTCTTCGTCCGCTGCCTCCAAACGCTTATCAATGATATGAATACGCACACCAGAATTCAAAAATGCTAATTCACGGATTCTATGAAGCAAAGTTTCATATTCAAATTTAATATTTGAAAAAGTATCAATTGAAGGCATGAAAGTAACTTCCGTACCTTTTCTACCATTTGCGTCACCAACTACAATTAGAGGCTCAACTGTGTCTCCACGAGCGAATTTTACATAATGCTCTTTATCGTTACGCCAAATTCTAAGCTCCAACCAATCAGAAAGTGCATTTACAACTGATACACCAACACCATGCAAACCACCAGAAACTTTATAAGAGTTACTATCAAACTTACCGCCAGCGTGAAGTTGCGTCATAATAACTTCAGCGGCTGAAATTCCTTCTTCTTCATGTATATCAACTGGTATACCACGGCCATTATCACCAACGGTCACTGAACCATTCTCGTTAATTGCAACAGTCACTTTATCACAATGTTTAGCCAATGCCTCATCAATTGAGTTATCTAGAACTTCATAAACCATGTGGTGAAGCCCTGAACCATCATCAGTATCACCAATATACATTCCCGGACGTTTTCTAACTGCATCAAGGCCTTTTAAAACTTTGATTGATGTTGAATCATAATCACTTTCACTAACTGCTTCTAAGTTAGTGTTATCATCTAAATTTTCTGTATCCGACATTTTGTTTTTAACCGCATTTGAACTCATAAAAGCTACTTTTTAAATTTATTTAAATTTCATCTGGGATTATAATAGAGCATGAGCCTTTTAGTGCAATTAAGAAATTAATTATTTTAAGGTGAAATTACTTTAAAAGTTACTGTAAACTTGGAT
>CAYGRX010000147.1:0-1198 GCA_964352365.1 uncultured Rickettsiales bacterium | reverse complement strand
GTGTTTATAAAGGTTTATCATAATATAAACCTTTATAAATTCTAAAGACCCACAAACTGGCATTTTTCTAGATCTGCAAAGCTTTCTTTCTCAGTTCCTGTAAGCCAAGTTTGACAGTTTACATTTGAAATAAAATTATAAAGCTGGCCACGTTTTTCGTTATCTAAATGGGCATAAACCTCATCCAAAAGTAGAATGGGTGTAACCCCACTAAAAGATTTTTTAGCAATAATTGTAGCGATAGTAAGACTTAATAGCATCGCTTTTTGCTCTCCTTGTGAGCAAAGTTCTGCGGGCATCTGCTTCACACTATGCACCACCCTAAAATCAGACTTGTGAGGACCTTTATTTGTGCGCCCACTATTCATATCATGCTGGCGTGATTCATTTAGCAAATTAAGGTAAAAACCTTCAGCATCATCTTGTGGATTGGTAATTACAAAATTCTCTAAATCCCCAAGAATAGAAATTTGTCCAGATGGAAAACCATATTCAGTAGCAGCTTTTATCGCCTTGTTTAAATTAACTACCGCATCATTACGCAAATGAGATATAGCAACTGCTTTTTCCGCCATGCTCTGCTCAATAGATAACATCCAATTATGATCGTAGCTTCTTAAAAAGAGTAACTTTCCTCGTTGAGATTTTAAATTATTAAACGCACCTATAATTGAATTGTAAGTAGGGTAGAAAAAATTGGTTATTTGATCTAACAATTCTCGACGCGATGTTGTACCATCAGCAAAGGTTTGGTCTTTGGCTGGAGTAAGTGAAAATATAGCCAGATGTTCAGATAAAACATTCTGGCTACGTTGTTTATCACCATCAATTTTTACTATGCGTGTATCTGTGGTTGCCAAGCTGTCCACATTTATTGCGGTACCAATATCAACCTGCCCTTGTTTGCCTTCAACATCAGCAAAAACCGCCCATGGAAGTTGTGATGCACCATCAAAATGGCTTAAATCCGCTAATTTTGCACCACGCAGACCTTTTCCAGGGTAAAGCATAGAAACTGCTTCTAGAATATTAGTTTTGCCACTACCATTTTTGCCATAAATCGCAATAATATCTTTTTCCACCCTAAGATTAAAAGTCTTATGATTACGAAAATTAGTCAGTTTTATGTTATTTACCTTGGAAAGCAAAAATATCTACGAATTCGGGGTTTCTTAACTATTTGTTAACTATTGTATGA
>CAYGRX010000146.1:0-4998 GCA_964352365.1 uncultured Rickettsiales bacterium | reverse complement strand
GAAGAACATTATAAAAGCTGGTGGAATTGTAAAATCTATAAATTGCATAATTTCCGTTAATTATCGTAATAATCTTCTTCGCGTTTAAAAAACTTACCTAAAAATTTTGATACTAAAACTATCAACACACATGAGAAAAAACCGAATACAGCATAAAATAATGGTATGGCTTCAATTGCGAAATGATGTTTATCATCACCTATTAAAAATTGCGCTAAAAGCGATAAAAATAGCAAAATATACATTACAAACCATAGTCGTTTGGCCATTTGTTTACTAAAAACCTTTGGGCTAACTGTTTTACATTTTACTGCTTTTTTATCTAATTTTGCCATATTTTACTTCACACTATTAACAAATAAAGTTGCTAAATTTAATAGCTCATCTGGGTGTATAAATATTGCTATTGTTAAAATTGCAGTAATGCAAATTGCTATCAAAATTGCTTTTGGTGCTTCCTTGTGGTTTTTATATTTTCCTTTAGCGGAAACTGTTTCCTTCTCAAAGAACATTGCGAAAACTATTGGTAGAAAATACATTGCGTTCAAAACTGTACTGATAATTAACTCAATTACAAAATATTCACTTCTTTCATGTGCGCCCTGCATCAAATAAAACTTGGATATAATCCCAGCCGTTGGTGGCAAACCTATCATAGAAAGCGCCCCTATAGCAAAGCAAGTGCAGGTAATCGGCATACGCTTACCTAAACCAGCTAACTCACTAATATATTTCTTTTTACTTGCCGTATAAATTGCACCCGCAGCAAAGAATAAAGTGATTTTAGCCACCGCATGAGCCGCAATATGGAATGAACCACCAATTATAGCCTTATAATTGAACATACCCGCCGCCATCACCACATATGATAGTTGCGACACTGTTGAGTATGCCAAACGAAGCTTTAAATTATCCTGACGCAATGCAATTATTGACGCAGTTATAACTGTAAGTGCAGCCAACCAAGGCATCCAATTTACAAAAATCCCATTAGTAGCAGATTGTGAAATCGCCTGTAAATTTTCAATACCGAAAACATAGACCACAACTTTTAAAATTGTGAATATACCCGCCTTCACAACTGCAACGGCATGTAGAAGTGCAGATACTGGAGTTGGCGCAACCATAGCTGCTGGAAGCCATTTATGAAAGGGCATTACCGCAGCCTTACCTGCACCCCAAACAAACATAAGTAACAATAGACCAATATATACAGGCTTAACTGTTGAATCTAAAATTGCGGTATCAGTAAACTCTAAAGTTCCTGAAAGATAATATGTAATGATAATAGCAGGAAGCTGCAAACAAATTGATGTACCCATCAAAATACCAAGATATTTTCTACCACTAGCTTTAGCTTCAGGCGTACCTGAATGTGTAACAAGCGGGTAAGTTGCAAGCGTCAAAACTTCATAAAATATAAATAGGGTTAATAAGTTACCAGCAAAAGCCAAACCTAACGTAGCAAAAATTGAAATAGCGAAAAATCCGAAGAATCTATTATGGTGCTCCTCTTTATTTCCACGCATATATCCAACTGCATAGAGCGTTGTTATTATCCACAAAAATGATGCAACAATACCGAATAATACCCCTAAAAAATCAACCTTAAATAATATTGGAATATTAGGAATAAAGCTAGTTACCTCATATTCTATAAAGTCTTTTATATCAATTTTAAGATGATACATCTCCAAAACTAAAATAAAGGTAATTATACCGAACAAAATGCTAAGACCATCACGCAGATTAGGTATTTTAATTGTAAATGAAGTCAATGCTGCAAGCAATGGCATCAGCAATGCAAGCTTTATTAAAGTTTCACCATTTTGAATATCAAAGAACATTAAATTAACCTAACCTATAGCCCTAATACATTTGTTGAAATTGACTGTGTTGCTTCTAACAAGAATGCAGGGAAAATACCAAAATAAATATTTGCGATTATCAATATTATAATAGTTGATTTCATTACAAATGGTGCATCAATAACATTTTTATTTTCTTTGCTAGTTTCACCAAAATATAAAACTTCAACAATTTTCCAGACATATATAGCTGCCATAATTGACCCTATCAACATAATGGCGATTATCCAGTATAGCTCTTGCTTAGCAAGCTCTGAAACCATCTGCCATTTACTGATAAAACCTGGAGTTAATGGAACGCCAATCAAACTTAAACCACCAACCAGAATACCTAAAAATACTATTGGCATCTGCCTGCCCAAGCCACTTAACTCAGAAAGCCTAATTTTTCTCGTTCTATAGAAAATCGTACCCGCACAAACAAATAGCAAACATTTTGCCAAACCATGATTTGCAATGTGAAGTAAGCCAGCACTAAGTGAAGCTGATGTACCCAAAGCTATCATCAGGGTAATGTAACCCATTTGACCTACTGATGAAAAAGCCAGAAGTCTTTTCAGGTTAGGGTTATAAATTGCTGAAATATTACCAAGAATTATCGCCGCAATTGAAAATATTATTAAAATATCGCCAACATTCATATTTTCATAGCTGATTTGATATCCAAAAAGCACGAAAAGAAACTTTATAAATACATATACACTAACTTTTGTTGCCGTAGCTGATAGAAAGCTTGAAACCACTGAGGGGCTGTAAGCATAGGCATTTGTTAACCAAATATGCAATGGGAAAAGCGCAATTTTTAGAACTATACCAATAGTTAAAAACGCAAATGCAATAGCAATTTTAGGATCAGTTAAGTCACCTAACGCAATTATTTTTGATATATCAGTTAGGTTTAAACTACCCGTGGAAATATATAAAACGCCGATCGCGATTAATATTAAAGTTGCGCCAATTGTGCCAAGTATCAGATATGAAAAGGCAGCGCTTAAAGCCCTTCTATCCTTACCCATGGAAATTAATGTGTAAGTTGCAAGCGAGGATATTTCCAAGAATACATAAACATTAAATATATCATTAGTAGATAAAATGCCCAGTAAACCTGCTAAACATAGAAGGTATAAGCAATAAAAAACTGTTATTTTTTTGCCGTCAATTTCATCCGCTACTGATTTATATGCAAATGGCAGAACCACCAGCGCAAAGAAAGAAACCAACAGAATCATGAATGCATTTAGGCCATCTATACTATATTCAATACCAAATGGTGGTGGCCAACCGCCCATATGATATGAAATCACAACTCCGTTTTGAGTTTCTTGAAAAAGGTAGGTTGCGTTAATTAGGCCAAATGAACATGATATTACTGTGAATATAAAAGCTGCTTTTGGAGATCTAAATAAAACGCAGAACACAGCCATTAGCATTGGCAAAGTAACCTGCAATGCGGCAGAGTTTTTTCCCATGAATGGTAAATAATTATTTACTAGCTCCCAAATCATCTAAAGTTTTGTCTCCGAATTTTCTAAGTTTGCAAACGCATTCATATCTTTAGCAATTATCTCATCATCTTCAATCGTGCCGTATTCTTCTTTAATCTTAACTACAATTGCAAGGCCAACTGCAAGTGTTGCAACGCCAACAACAATTGCCGTAAGCATTAAAACATGTGGAAGCGGGTTAACATAATTTTCAACACCCTCCTTCAAAATTGGGATTGAAGAACCAGCAACGTAGGAAGCTGAAATATATATTAACAACACTGATGTTTGAAAAATTGCAATACCCATTAGTTTTTTAACTAAATTATGGCTGTTCACAACCGCAAAAAAACCTATCAACATAAGTAAGGAGCAAACCAAATAGTTATAATTAACTATTAAATACTCTGAAAAAACTAACATTATTTCTGCCCCACTTTCTTTTTAGGCTTGGATGTAACAATATTTTCACTTTCTACCTTGCGATTAAGAAATAGATAAAAAATTAATAACATTGCAGTAAAAACTGCTATTCCAACACCAAGCTCAATTACAGTAATGCCAATATGCTGACCAGTTGTTGGTGAGGAAGCTTTTAAAACTGAATAATTTAAAAACTCACCCCCCATAAATAATGTAACAAAACCAGTGCCGATATAAAGCAGACAACCAATACAAGCCGTTGTAATCAATTCATCAATGCTGATAACTTTGCAAGTCTTTTCTAATCCATAAATTAGGCAGAAGAGTATAAACGCAGAAGCAAATATTACACCTGCTTGGAAACCACCCCCTGGACTATATTCACCATGTAGCTGAACATAAAATGCATATAGCATTATGAATGGTATTATAAATTTCGCAATTACGCGTAGTACAATGAAGTTTTTCAATTCTAATTTTTTTTAAATTTGCTATTCATATATTCCAGCAATAACTTATATATATATTCATAAAAATAAAGTAAAATAGAAGCATGAAGATTATACTAAATGGTGAAGAAATAAATTTAGACCAGATTTCCAATATTTTTGATTTGGTTAAAAAATTTGATTTAGATACAAAAAAAGTTGCCGTTGAAAGAAATTTGGAAGTTATCCCTCAATCGGAATTTGGCGAAACCAACATCAATGAAGGTGACAGAATTGAAATTATCCATTTTATAGGGGGTGGTTGATGAAAATTTTCACCTTTATTTTAATAGTGCTTTGCTTGCTTTCAGTTTTATACTCCTTCTCATCACGAGCTGAGGAAATTTTAGACTCTAAAGAATCTGGGATGATAGAATTTGTAAAAAAAGACGAAATTTACGACTGTAATGCAAAATATAATGAAATACTTGATGAGCTAAAACAACCGCAGGAATGTAGCTTTGATGAAGATTGCGCATATTTCAACTATGGCTACCCATGGCAACCATCAGCTTGTAGAAAAGCTATAGTCAGCCAAATTGATGAGGAAAAAACAATTTCCCATTTAGCGAAAATTGAAGGTTATAATCAGGCTTGCATAGACACAATTGCGGAAGAAAAAGCCAAGCATGAAGCTTTAGATAAAGAAATCGTGGAAACAGAATGTGAAATAATTCGACTTTATTGTTTCAAAGGATATTGTAGGTCAAAAAATTACTCAGTACATACTAATGA
>CAYGRX010000145.1:0-4998 GCA_964352365.1 uncultured Rickettsiales bacterium | reverse complement strand
AAATGGGCTTATACAAGTAGAAATAATTTGTTTAAAGAGGGTAATTCAATAAATATCCATATGAACATACAAAGATATTTTCAATACTTATTTTTAGATTTGCTTAGGTACGAACTAAATATGGACAGTATGGAGTTTACAAAAAAATATATTTCCCAAAACCCTGATTTTAGAAACTGATGATATAATTAGTATTATCTAATCAGTTGCGGTTTCTCGCGCGTTTCTAGCTATTATCAAATCATTGCTTTTGAAACTGATTACAATATGTTCGATTTAGAACATTTTACCATCAGTTTAGGGTTATATTGTGCCTGATAAAAAGACCAGATTCGATAAACAAAAAATCTATGATAAGCTCTTTCACCTTTTGAGTTTTTCGAATGGTAGCCCAAATAAAATACTAGATAAGTTTTATCAAATATCTGAAGAAGCTGAATATGAAGATGTAAAATACAAAAAACATCATGAATTATTTAAATCAGAACTTAAACCTCAACTAATTTCCTTGGTAGGGAGTTTACAAAAAGATTTTAGCACAGTTTTAGTTGGTGCATATTTAAGCTATCAACCAAACTCTGTTACATCTACAGAACTTGAAGATACGCTAAGTGTTTTAAGTAAAAATATTGAAGAAATAAGCCGAAATATCATTTTACTAAATTCAGCAATTGCAGAGGCGGTTTTTGGCTTAGCTGAAACAGATGATAATATATCTGAGTTTTTAGATGCTAGAACAAACCCACAGCTTACTAATTACAGCCATAAATATTCAAGTTTTATGAAGCAGGGCGAAGAAGGCTTTGCTAACCATATTCAAAGTGACTATCAAAAGAACCTGTTCTCTTCATTGCAATATATGAAGTTCACCATCGAAAAGCTTTTAAAAGATAAAGATACGTTTATAGATCCAGCATTGATAAGTAAAATTTCTAACGATAAAAACAAAGACTATTTCAATAAGATTTCAGATCACTTAACAGCTTATATTATAGGCTGTGAATATTTTAACGATATGGATGACAAAGATTTTTGTGAATCATCAGTTGCAAGAGATATTCATACAAAGCTAGTTATATATTTTGGTGAAGTTTATTTTTCTGATCATATCAAAAAACTTACCTACAGAACCGCGAGAGAAAAATATACAATGAGGTCATTCAAAATCTTTCTTACAAATTCTTAGCCTCATTTAGGCAAAGCCTCCGTAAAGACAATTAACAACATTCGAGCAATATTGTTTTCAGAGTTAAGAGGCTACTGATCCGACCAAGAATACTTAAGCCTCTTAACTCGCCTGAGCAAGCTCAGGTTTAACAACCATAAAAACGAGGTTAATATGGCGGGTACTTTCTATACCGTAAATAGCAATAGCTTTTTAGTGAAGGATGGCAACAGTTTCATTAAGGAGATTTCCAAATATCCATTCTATAATGATTTTGAAATTGTAATGGATAAAGATAACCCTAACAAAATTGCGATTTTTCATTGGGGTACTGTGTTTAAGGGGATTATTCCTTATAACCCAACAGCAGAATCTTATTATGGAGATACTTCAAAATACAAAAGTAAAAACCAAAATATTGAGGCATTTAGTACATTCATTTCTAAACATTTATGTAGAGGTGAAGTTTTTAGAATAGTATCTTGCGTAAGTAGAATAGCGCTGTTTTGTGAAACTGAAGAGCTAGTTGTTTATGATTCTGATTTTGAATATAACATAATGAATATTCACGCTGATGAACCTAAATCTCAATCCATTAGCAGATTCAAAACTGTGAAAGCGGAGCAAGAAATTATAGAATTTAACAATTTGGAATTTCTTAATAGAACTTAAACAATATCTACAATTTTTCTCATGGCGTTATTGTCATGTTCGATATATCTCTGTGTGGTGTTGAGTGATGAGTGACCAGCTAAAATCTGAACATCTCTTAAACTTCCGCCCACAGAGGTTATCTTTTTAGCCGCATTAGTTATGAAAGTTCTTCTACCAGAATGTGATGATGCCCCCTCAAGGTTTAAATCCCTAAATAATCTAGCGAAAAAATTAACTATTGCAGGGGAGCTAGTTTGGTAGCTTCTTTCGCTCGAAATAATATATTTACTAGCCTTTGTTTCTTCTTGAATTTTTTTCCATTCCGAAAGGCTATCTAACAAGTCTTTATTGATATAAATTACTCTACCAGAACAACCTTTTGATGCTACATCTTGAAGTTCTATTCTATCTAAAATATTACCTTGGCTATCAGTAATCATGCTCCAAGTGAGGTTCGCAATTTCTTTAGCTCGCAACCCTGCTTTAACTGAAAGTAGAAATATAAGCCTATTTCGCACAGGGTTTCTCATGTGCTCTATGTAGTTTAGAACAAGTTTTTGCTGTTTATCAGAAAGTATTTTAGCTTGCTTTCTTAGCATCAAAAATTGTACCTACGATCAAAAACTTCATCGTTCATTAGGAGCAATGATATTGTTTCGATAAGTGATATGAATAATGGTATTCCTGTCCAGCAGAATAAGAGATATATAATGCCCCATATCGGTTGATTTAAATAAAATTTATGCGCCCCAATCCAGCCTAATAATAACGCCCATAAGGCGGCTGTAGATTTCTTTTTAGCTCCGCTACTTCCTGCGCTCTTCTTAACCACTATTAACTGTTTAGCATTTTTGCCATCAGTATCAAAATCTACAAGTAAACCCTCCTTTGGTTTTGTTGACTGATTAGTCCAATCAACCATAGTAAAAGTATATCTCACCCCATCATTTCCGCTGATGATACCTGTATTAGTTTCTTTCTGAAAATTTAAAATTGTTCCTTGCATTTTCCTCTCATAGTTCAATTTGATTATAATAGGTCACTATAGTGACCTATTATAATCGGTCAACGATTTTATAATGGTTGATTATGAAAAATGATGAATGTACAAAATTTTTAGCTAACCTAGTTAGTGTTATTAAAGCTAAGAGGAAAGAGCTTGGTATTAGCCATTTAAAGCTAGCAGAATCTTGTGGAATAAGTAGGTCGGCAATTAGCATGATAGAATCAGGTGATAGAGTTCCCACCATTGCTACATGTTATAAAATCAGTAAAGCCCTTAATATAAATTTATCAGAGCTAATTAAAGAAGCTGAGTAGTTTACTGAAATTCTTTAATTTTAGTATCAAGAGATTTTAAAACTTCTTTTGCTAACTCAGTAGCGTGAGAAGCAAAGTCTTTTTCGTATATTTCTTTTCTGAACTCCTCTCTACATCCGTCTATATAATCCCAGTATTGAGAAATTTTAACTCTATCTTCACTATCAACTTTTAAGAAAGGAAACTTATTTTGAATGTTTAATGGAATTTGATAATCTTTGCCATACTTTAAAACAGTTACTGCAACACACATATGTTGCTTAACGTTATTGCCTTCATCTTTCAAAAAGAATGATAACAGTACATTGAAATTTTCATCCATCTTTACCCCATTACATTCCATAATAGAGTAATTTATTTCACTATAGTTTTTTGATGGATGCCTCCATTCTTCCTTTAAAATTGAATTCAAATAACTGTCTGAATCAACTAGCCTAGATATCTCGTCTATTTTATTTATGTAGATGTTGCTAATTTCCTTGTAGGCACTTTTGATTTTTTTTCGGTTCTCGTAAATTACTTTTATTTCCTCTTCTGTCATGGATTTTTTATCCTCAATTAGGTTTTCTAAGTTTTTCATAAAATGATTTAATAAAATAGCCGAGTCAGCAAAGTAATCTGATATATAATTGCCATATAGTTTCTTTAAATTATTTAAAAAACTTTTGTAGCTGACTTCAACATCTGGCTTATACTCACTTGAAATATTACCAGTTTGTAGCGAAAGGTATATTAAGCAGTTATTTCTTGGGTTAATTTCCTTATCATGGTTTATGGACTCTAACTTACTTTTATATGACTCAAAAGGGTTTGAACAAGATGAATATATTTTGTTTTCTATGCCTATGACAAAATTTTCAAGCTCAATTACCACATCGATTCTTTTGTTCTCGTCGGTTATTTGCTCCGTGTAAACATCTATAATGTTATCATTAAAAATGGATTCTGAATCTATTAAATCTCCAGCTGATTGTACTAATGCTTGTAAAAATAAATCATCAAACCCATGATTGTTATTAGGGTTGAAGAAGTACTCTAAAACATTTGAATTTATAACTTCATCATGAGGCTTTTTAATAATATCGAAAAAGTTTTTATGATCTGACAATTTATCAAAATCTATCTTACTTAACTCTTCTACTAACTTACTATAAGATAACTCTTTCATAAAATTACTCTCTAAAACTCATCAATATTAAGAACTATAATAATTAATATTCATCTGCAAACATAATCGTTAAAGCTCTGATTGTTTTAAATGGGTCAGATGCGTCTTCTGAATGATATTCCAAATTCAAATCATAATAATCTATCTTCCAGAATATCTTTCCAACCTCGGGGTATTCAAATGAACCTAAATCATGCTCGCCATATGGGTCATTATCTTCTGTAAATTTATCAAAGGATCTAACTTCAGTTAATATTTCAAACCTCAATGTAATGCAAAGTGATGATATGCCTTCAGAAAAGAATAATTTTCCTCCTTCACCAGTTTTCCTAAATTTGTCGTTTAATTTTTGTATTTTCTTGGAAGTCATAATGTTTTACATAAGGCTTCTTATGAAAAAATATTTAAGACAACTGCATAGTTGGTTTACTGTATCCTAAAATGTTAAATAGTTAAAAATTGACAGATGGGGCTTTATAATTATATAATGAAACGATGAAATCACTTCGTAAAATATTTTTAGTTTTTCTATTTACGGCATTTATTAGCAGTTTTGCTAATGTTGCAAACGCTTGTGATTGTGAACATGAAAGCGATAATAAGGTTGAAGAGCAGGTTATCTCTTTAGGCTCTGACTCTGGTAGTGAAGATGTTTGTTTAGATTGTGAGGCTTGTTGCGTAAGTCACCATA
>CAYGRX010000144.1:0-5025 GCA_964352365.1 uncultured Rickettsiales bacterium | reverse complement strand
GACCTCGTGCAATGGCAAAAGCAGTTTATTCGGCAATGCGCGAGCGTTCAGTTGGCTTAGGTGTTATGGGTTTCCACTCATTCTTACAAAAGAAAATGCTACCTATTGAATCAGTAATGGCAAAAGTTTGGAATAAGCAGATGTTTGAACATATCCGCCGTGAGGCAGATGAAGCATCAATTGAGCTGGCTGAGGAACGTGGTCCCTGTGAAGATGCAAAAGAAATGGGTGTTATGGAAAGATTCTCTAACAAAATGGCGATTGCACCAACTGCATCAATATCAATTATCTGTGGTAACTCTAGCCCTGGAATTGAACCATATGCGGCTAATAGCTTTACTCAAAAAACTCTTACTGGATCTTTTACTGTCAGAAATAAAAACCTTAAAAAATTACTAGCTGAAAAAGGTTATGATAATGACGATATATGGGCTAGCATTTCAATGAATGAAGGTTCTGTGCAACATTTAGATTTCTTCACGCAAGATGAAAAAGATTGCTTTAAAACAGCGCAAGAAATTGATCAAAAATGGTTGATTGAGCACGCGGCAGACAGGGCGAAATTCATTTGCCAAGCACAGAGCTTAAATGTTTTCTTGCCAGGGGATGTTACCAAAAAAGAGCTTCATGAAGTGCATTGGAATGCATGGAAAAAAGGCGTTAAATCTCTATATTATTGCCGTTCAACTTCAATACAACGTGCAGAAAAAACTACTGCCTCTGAAGAGGGGCATGCACGTAACCAGTTAGAGATGAGCTTGCAACCTTCAGCAAAAGTTAAACGCTCAGCAAGCAACGCAGAAGTTGCACCTCAGCCTGTTTATGAAGAATGTCTAGCCTGTCAATAATCCGCTTATTTGGTATATTTGTTTTGTCGTTAAGCTTAGAAAAATAAAATTCATGTATAAACATGCATTAAAATCTTATTTTCCTTACTTGCCTAAAATATCCCTAAATAATCAGATTATTAATATGTTAGTAAGATCAAATTATCTTGCTATAAGTTGGTAATATAAGGTTGCTACTTTCAGCGTAATCTCACATTATCCCTACAGTTCGCATTATTAAGTATGTCATAATATTCTCTATAGCCATCGTTGCCAGTTCTTTCTATTTTCTCAGGGTATTTTTCCCATTCATTATTTTTTATAATATCTTCCCTGCAGAAGCCTTCATATATTTGTAGGGCTGCCGAAACTACTCCCGCCCTATCAAATCCATGCCTGCAGTGAAATATAACTATCCCATCCTCCGCAAGGTTTCTAAGCTTTTCACCTATATCATATGCGCCAAGAATATGTCCTTTTCCTTCAATATAATTAGCTGGACCATGAAAATTCATTCTGTGAAACTCAGCGCCAGAAGATGTTACCATAGATTTCTCCTTGTTAGAAGAGAGTATATCAGCGTCATTTTTTCCATCGCCGTTAAGGCGTACTACATGTTTAACTAACCCAGTTTCTAGCAATTTTTTGAGTTGAACTTGGTTAAATTGAGAGGAGCGAAAAATATTTTTTGTACCTTCAACCATCTTGAATCTATCAATCCCTTGCCCCGCTTCCAGAAGCTTCTGGCATGCATCATCAATAACAGAATCAGTCAAATTATCCTCTGTTGAACCACTCACGCAAGATGTCCAGCTCGCAATACTACTAACACTAGCGCCGGCTATTAATACTTGACTTATAAAGGTCCTTCTTTTCATATTTTATATTATTATATCTTCAAAAATTCTATCATATAAAGGTTAAAAAAAGGTTAATTATTTAAATTGAAAGAAAATCAATAATTCTAAATTCACAAAATAACTTAAGTGTGTTAATATATAGTATCTAATGTCTGAGAGAATAAATGATAACTGACCTATCTCTAATTAGCACTCATAACAAATACTCAACTATTTCATCTTCGGGATTAGGGGAGCAAAGCTCAACTAGAACTATAGAAGAATATACAATTGATTTAACTTATACTGAAGAGCAAGATAAACCCCCAAGCTTATATGCGGGAAGCTTAATTAAAAGGGTTTCTATGTCTAATTATTTAAGCGATGGTGAGAAAAAGAACCTAATAAGCCTTGTTGCTTCATTTGATGAAGGTAACCAACTTCAAGATGCTTCTATTTACACAATGGTTTCAATTACTATACAAATGTCTGAGAGAGCAAATGCAAGAGATGGCTTCTTAAATGATACTATGGAATATTCAAAAGCTCGCCAAGAATATGATAACACTAGAAAACTATTTAAAGATTCACCTGATCAAGTTGAAATATCAGCTAGGTTGTTAGTTGATAAACTTCTAGAGGATTCCTTCGGCAAAAAAATAGAAGAAGTGTATTCTGAATTTAATTTAGAGTATGAGAAAAATGGTGAACGCTTTGAAAGCTCTGGCTATTACAACTCAAAAGGCCAATTGCTCTCTTAATATTAAAGATAGGTAATGCTATAGGTTGTGGATATTGCAAAAAATTAATATAATAAACACCACATGTAGTGGATTCCTTGTAAAAAATAGAAAAAATGATAGGTTATGTTCTTGCCTAAATATATTATCTGTTTATCATAGATACACGCTATAAATTATAGTGAATATAATGTAAGAATTAAGGAGGCAGAAATGTCATTATTAAAAGCAGATCCAATTTTTAAGCCATTTAACTACCCATGGGCATATGAAGCATGGCTTACGCAACAAAGAATTCACTGGCTACCTGAAGAAGTACCAATGGGTGATGATGTTAAAGATTGGAAAAATAATTTAAATGATCAAGAAAAACAGCTTTTAACACAAATTTTCCGCTTTTTTACACAGGCTGATATTGAAGTAAATAACTGCTATATGAGGCATTATTCACGTGTATTCCAGCCAACTGAAATTCAGATGATGCTTGCAGCATTTTCAAATATGGAAACTATTCATATTGATGCTTATTCACATTTAATCGACACAATAGGAATGCCTGAGTCTACCTATTCCGAGTTTCTTAAATATAAAGAAATGAAAGATAAATACGACTATATGCAAGAGTTCGGTGTTGAGTCCAAAATTGATATAGCGACAACACTTGCGGCATTTGGTGCATTTACCGAGGGACTTCAACTTTTTGGTTCATTCGCAATTTTGATGAATTTTCCTCGTTTTGGAAAAATGAAAGGCATGGGGCAAATTGTAACTTGGTCTGTACGTGACGAATCACTTCATACTAATTCAATAATTCGTTTATATCACACTTTTCTCAAGGAGAACCCTGATATTGATAAGGAAGAATTACACAAAAGATTATATACTGTTTGTGAAACTATCATCACTCATGAAGATGCATTTGTAGACTTGGCCTTCAATGTATCTGCTGGTGCAATTCAAGGTTTGAGCTCGAAAGAAATTAAAGAATATCTACGTTACATCGCAGATAGACGCTTGATGCAACTTGAAATGAACCCGATATATGGAACGGGTAAAAACCCACTTCCATGGATGGATGAGATTTTAAATGGTGTTGAGCATACTAATTTCTTTGAAAACAGGGTTACTGAATATACCAAGGCTGCAACTCGAGGCACTTGGGACGACGCTTTTGAAAGTCTGTAGATGAAAGTCAGGACAATATATTTTAAGTCAGATAATCTAAGTGAAGCTAAATATTTTTGGAGTAGCTTCTTAGAAATTAAGCCTCATAAGGATACAAAAAAATGGGTGGAGTTCAAATTAGAAAATATTAATTTGGGCATATGGCCTAATGAGTCTGATGAGTGGAAAGGTTCTAATTGCGTTCCAGTATTTGAATTTAAGGATGATGAAATTGGGATTTTCATAGATAAAGCAAAATCTTTAGGAGCACAAATAATTTTAGACGAACTAGAAAACCCTGAGATTCTAAGTATAATTTTTAAAGACCCTTGGGGAAATGAATTTGAGGTAAGTAAGTTTCACTAATCCTCATTACCTGCTGCGATAGTTAACTCTAAACCATCAAATTCTGCACGCATAATTATTTGGCAAGAAAGGCGGGAGTTATCTTCAACAAAAAATGCATCATCAAGCATCTCAACTTCTTCATCTAGTGGCTCAACAAGTTTGCCTAGCCATTTTTCATCAATATATACATGGCATGTAGCACAACTACAGCAGCCACCACATTCTGCTTTTATAGGCAAATCATTATCACGAATTATTTCCATAACTCTATAGCCTTCAGGGGCATCAAGCTGATGAATCTTTCCCTCAATATCAGTAACTTTAATTTTGTATATATTCATATTAAAAAGTTTTAGTTAAGTATCAAAACCTCAGTTCCGTCAGGAACGGTATGCCATATTCTATCCATTTCAAAATTATTAACTGCAATGCAGCCATCTGTCCAGTTATCAAATTTCATCTGTTTTAAAATTGCCTTGAACCAATTATCTTTGTTGTCTGCTCCATGAATAAAGATATCACCACCAGGTGAAAGACCTTTAAAACTTGCCTCAACAACATCTATCTCATTAGGGTATGAAACCTTAAGTGAGCGATAAAACTTACTTTCGGGATTCCTATATTCAATTTTATATAGACCCTCGGGAGTTCTCTCATCCCACTCTTTAACCTTATGGCCAACTGGGTTCTCGCCAAGGGCAATTTTAAACTCATCAATAACCTCACCTTCTTTATTTAGTAAAAGCATTTCTCTACTAGATTTATCGACGACAACAATATCCGCTTTTTCACGGTGATTACTTTGAGGAAGAAGAGAGCAGCTAAACAGAAGGAATATTAGGCAAGTGATAATGGTGACTTTAAATAAATACATCATTCAAAAATATATATTTAAATTATAATTTGAAGTTAAATATTAGGTTTTTTGTATTTTTCCCCTAAACAACTTTCGCTCGTAATATATTATAGATGGACGGTTATTAAACGCTTAAATACAAAAAAGCCCCACATAGATATGTGAGGCTTTTTTAGTGGTCGGAGCGAAAGGATTCGAACCTTCGACCCCTTGGTCCCAAACCAAGTGCGCTACCAGGCTGCGCTACGCTC
>CAYGRX010000143.1:0-5041 GCA_964352365.1 uncultured Rickettsiales bacterium | reverse complement strand
ATCGAAGATATAAATGGCTTAAAAATGAGGATGCCGGGTTTAGCTGGCGAGGTTTTAAACCGACTTGGTGGATCTTCTCAGAATATACCTCCGCAAGAATTATATTCAGCAATGCAAAACGGAGTAATTGACGCGGCCGAATGGGTAGGCCCTTGGAATGACATCGCATTAGGCTTTCATAAAGTTGCAAAACATTATTATGGCCCAGGTTTTCATGAAGGTGGCCCAACTTTAGAGTGTATGATAAATAAAAAGGCATATGACTCACTAGAGCCAGACCTTCAAAAAATTATTAAGGTAGCATGCGCTACAGAAAACCAAATTATGGCATCTGAATTTTATGCAAATAATTTAAAAACATTTTCTGTATTTAAGGAAAAATATGGGATTACCCCAAAATCTATGCCAGAAGATGTATTGTCCCAATTTATGGAAATGTCTAAGGGGGTTGTTGCAGAAACCGCAACAGAATCAAAAATTGCTAAGAAAATATACGACAGTTACAATAATTTCCGTAAAATTTCTATTGAAACGGGAAACGTAACGGAGTATGGCTTTATGAAAGCAAGAAATTTAACGTAAAAAATATATAAAATGAAACAAGAATATTTATCATTAATCCTATCAATTGAACGTTTGCATAGAAGATTTTTAGATGTAGTAAAATCTAAATTAGACCGCAAGGGCGTGGAAGATGTTAATAACGTACAAACTTTAATTCTGTATAATATTGGTGATTCTGTATTAACTATTGGTGAATTAACAAACCGTGGCTATTACCTTGGTTCAAACGTGTCATACAATCTTAAGAAGCTTGTTGAAAATGACTTTGTTATACAAGAGCGCTCTCCGCATGATAAGCGTTCAATTAAAATTAAATTATCAGAAAAAGGGAAAAAGCTTACAGCTTTAATTGATGAATTGTTTGATGATAACATTAAAAGAAGTCCAGAATTCGGACTAGATAAGGAAGAAATTGAAAAAGCTCTTCATACTATGAAGAAATTAGAAATTTTTTGGACGGATCAGGTTACTACGCAGTATTAGAGCCCATCCCCCGAAAATAAAAAATAAAGAAAAACCGTTGCATTTATGTGGCGGTTTTTTTATAATTTCTCTTGATATTGATCATCCAAAACATTATCATTTTTTGAATACAAAATCATAACCGAGTCATAGGAAAATATTATGAATAAGACTTTCTTTTCATTTGCTGCGATTATAGCAGTTACTTTTTTGGGGTTAACTCCACAAAATGCAAATGCTGCTGATAAATATATAACAATAGGTACTGGTGGCGTAACTGGTGTTTATTATCCTGCTGGCGGAGCAATTTGTCGCCTAGTAAATAGAGGCCGTAAAGACCATGGAATTAGATGCTCAGTTGAATCTACGGGTGGTTCAGTATATAACTTAAATGCAATCAGGGCAGGTGAACTTGATATAGCAGTTTCTCAATCAGACTGGCAGTATCACTCATATATGGGAACCTTGCCTTTTAAAGATTTGGGTAGAGATACAAAACTGAGATCACTATTTTCACTTCATAGTGAACCATTTACTGTGATTGCTAGAGTTGATGCTAATGTTAATAGCTTTGATGATATCAAGGGTAAGCGAGTGAATATTGGTAATCCAGGCTCTGGTCAAAGGGCAACTTTAGAAGCAATAATGGCTTTAAAGGGCTGGACAAAATCAGATTTCAAACTAGCGTCAGAGCTTAAAGCCTCTGAGCAAGCCCAAGCTTTGTGCGATAATAAGATTGATGTTATGATATATGCAGCTGGTCATCCGAATGGAGCTGTTCAGGAAGTTACAACTACTTGTGACACAAAAATTATTCCTGTTGAAGGTCCTGAAATTGATAAGCTAGTTAATCAATTCCCTTTCTATGCATATACGGTAATTCCAGGTAATATGTATAATGGCAATGAAGAGGATGTTAAAACTTTCGGAGTCAAAGCGACTTTTATTGCGTCATCTGATCTTTCTAGTTCTGTAGTTTATCAGGTTGTAAAATCAGTATTTGATAATTTTGATAATTTTAAAACCTTGCATCCAGTTTTCTCAACTTTAGACCCTAAAGAATTGGTTAGAAGTGGAAATTCAGCCCCTTTACATGACGGTGCTGCGAAATATTTCCGCGAACAAGGTTGGATACAATAACTAAATTATACTAAATAATTTTCATTTAGGTTATAATCTAATGTTAGAGGGGCTTTTGTCCCTCTTTTTTTATGAAATTTATGTTGATAATTTTCGTAATACTCTATAGCTTCCAATGGAAATTTTTTGAGTAAAAATGAGCGATATAAAAACACCTTCTAGAAATGAGCTTGAGGACTTAGTAATTGAGTCTGATTCTGGTGCGAGAAGGCCTGAAAATCCGATCTCAGCATTTATCCTTTTAGGAACGGCTTTCATCTGGTCAGTATTTCAGATCGTCGTTGAATCAAGTCTACCAAGTGATTTAACGGTTTATTTTAATGAAAATAACATTGCTTTAAACTTAGTTTTAGATGACACAAAGCGTAGATCAATTCATCTAGCATTTGGTATATTTCTAGCATTCTTGGCATATCCTGCATTTAGATCGTCTCCTAGGAGACGAATCCCATATATTGACTGGTTTCTGGCTATAGCAGCGGCATATTGCGCTTCATATATATTTTTGAATTATTACGAGCTTGCTAAAAGACCTGGTTTAGCAACTGATTTTGATGTTTTTATATCTTTGGCTGGTATTGCATTACTGCTTGAAGCAACAAGAAGAAGTTTAGGGTTACCATTATTAATAATTGCTTCAGTATTTTTGCTATATACATTTTTTGGTAACTCTACATTAATACCAGAGCTTATAAGGCACAAGGGACAGTCATTAACTAAAATTGCTAATCATCAATGGTTAACTACTGAAGGAGTGTTTGGCATTGCGCTAAATGTATCATCGAGTTTCGTATTTCTATTTGTATTATTTGGCTCACTTTTAGATAAGGCAGGTGCAGGAAATTACTTTATAAAATTAGCATTTTCTATTTTAGGGCATTTGCGTGGTGGTCCTGCAAAGGCTGCGGTTTTATCATCTGCGTTAACTGGTATTATTTCAGGCTCTTCAATAGCTAACACGGTTACAACTGGAACATTTACAATACCATTGATGAAAAGGGTAGGTTTCTCAGGTTCAAAAGCTGGGGCGATTGAAGTCGCGTCATCAGTTAATGGGCAAATAATGCCACCTGTAATGGGGGCGGCGGCATTTCTAATCGCTGAGTATACAAGGTTGCCTTACACTGAGGTTGTTAAGCATGCGTTTATCCCTGCGTTAATATCTTATATTGCCTTGTTATACATGGTGCATTTGGAGGCATTAAAATCTGGCATGAAAGGCTTAGATAAACTTGTTGATAGAACTATCAGCCAATCCATAATAATTTATGGAATATCAATTTCTAGCATGCTAATTCTGGCTGGTATTAGTTATTACCTATTTAGTTTTATACTTAATGCACAAAGTTTTATTGCTAGCCACGAAGCTTTTGCCGTTTTCGTTCCAGATACTTTAGTAGGTTTTATTGCCGAACATTCTAGATTAATAGTTCTAACTTTTCTTCTATGTGCATATATTTATTTGGTCAAAATTGCTTCAAATTATACTGACTTACTGCCTGATGATCCAAGGGCTAAAATATTAGTGTTACCACAAACTCTACCAACATTTGTTACAGGTTTATACTTTATATTACCTATCGCTATTCTTATTTGGTGCTTGATGATAGAAAGGCTTTCTCCTGGATTGTCAGCTTTTTGGGCAACTATGTTGATGATATTTATTGTGTTAACTCAACACCCTCTAAAGGCATTTTTTAGAAATCAAAAAGATATAAAAGAAAACTTTAAACTTGGTGCCCTAAACTTCTTTGATGGCATGGTTACTGGCGCAAGAAATATGATTGGCATTGCTGTTGCAACTGCGGCGGCAGGTATAATTGTGGGGTCAGTTTCTTTAACGGGTGTTGGGCAAGTTTTAACCGAAGTTATTGAGGCACTAGCAGGTGGTTCAGTTATTTTAATGCTGCTATATACTGCAATAATTTGTTTAATTTTAGGTATGGGTTTGCCAACAACTGCAAACTATATTGTGGTTGCTTCATTGATGGCAAAAGTGGTTGTTGATTTAGGCGCGCAAAATGGTCTCTTTGTTCCATTAATAGCGGTACATTTATTTGTTTTTTATTTTGGAATAATGGCGGATGTAACGCCACCTGTTGGTTTAGCATCCTTCGCTGCTGCTGCAATTTCAGGTGATGATCCAATTAGAACAGGTGTGCAAGCATTCATGTACTCATTAAGAACGGCTGTTTTACCATTTTTCTTTATATTTAATAATGAACTTATCTTAATTGGAACAGAAGGATTTTGGGAAGGGCTTTGGGTTTTTGTATACGCAACGGTTGCGATTATGATTTTCTCCTCTGGTTTGCAAAATTATTTACTAATAAAAAATAAGCCGCTTGAGTCAGTGATATTGGTTATGGCCGCAGTAACAATTTTTGTGCCACAAATATGGTTTAAAATATTACTTCCAGATTACAAGCAAACAAATTTACACTTATTTGAAGAAACAATAGATGGTTTAGGTGAGTGGGACAGAGTGAAAATAACAGTTAGAGCTACAGATTTTGATGATTTTACTAAAGAATTTACAACATTTTTACCAGGTAATTTAGAGGGTGATAACTCTACAGAGAAATTGAAAAATTTTGGTCTAGTTTTGGGTGATACTGAAAATGATTGGCTTACTGTTGATCAGGTTGAGTTTAATTCAATGGCAGAAAAAACAGGTTTTGATACTATGAATATGGATAGCTTTTTTATCACAAAAGTTGAAACTCCTACAAAACAACCATTCAATCCTAAGTTATTATTCATTCCAGCTTTGATTGTATTTTTAATCATATTTATGATACAAACAGTTAGAAAAAAGAAATTTTCTGCAATTGAGCAGTAGTAAATATAAAAAAATATAAGGGTTCTTTTATGT
>CAYGRX010000142.1:0-5092 GCA_964352365.1 uncultured Rickettsiales bacterium | reverse complement strand
ATATTTTACGAACAGATTCTTGTTTCCAATATCTAAAACCAACGCCGTATAATGGCTTGTTGAAGTTTTTATTTTTTTGTTTTAAATCTGCGACTACACTTAGCAATATTTCAATTTCACAAGGCAAGCCAGAATACGGATCTTTGTATCTAGTGTAATTTATATATGCTCCTGCAAAAATCTCTTCTAAGCTTCTGGATCTACTTCTTCTTTTGAAATTTTTGATATCTTTGCTAATTCCCCACCCTGCATAAAAAGGTCTTCCAAAACATATAACTTTAGCATTGCTAACTATTGCTTCAAAGCCACTGATGCTGCCAACTGTAAAAACAAAATCGACATAAGTAATTATTGAGTGGATATTCACATCTTCCTTGATAGTGAAAACCCCAACTCGTTGTTGATACTTATCTAGAAAGCCTTTTTCTTTGCGGTATATAGATTTGGCATCTCTTTTTATGATAATATTATGATTTGGAAAAACTTTCTTTGCATAATTATACATATTTTCAAAATCTATCTTTTGCTCAGAATCGCTTATTGGCTGATCTAGTAGCAAAATATTATTACCAACTGGAAACTCAAACTTAGAAAGCCTAATATCAGTTTCAGAGTTATATCTTGTTATTTGGTGCTTTTTTATGAACTCAATAGACTTCTTGGCGCGTTCTAACTTCTCTTTTCTAAAATCTCTATTTTGTAAAACATACTCTAGGTCACTGGCCCTTCTCCCGTCACTATAGATTCCTTTTTTATCTACAATTAAAGATGAACTAGGCATGGATTCTTCATTAAACCCAATTCTATCAATAAAGCCTCTATCCACTTGAAAAACTGGTAGTTTTTTTCTGCTTATTCTCCAATTTAAAAGCTTGGATTGGTGAGGACTTCCCCAAACAAAAATAGCATTAGCATCCTTTGAGGAATGAATAAAATTTCCAACTTCAGGTATAAGGGAATGCATCAAATCAAGCTCACTTTTAGCTTTCTTTTGATATATTACAGCAGTTTTAAATTTTTCTTTTACAAACACTTTTTAAATTGAATCATTTATGTTATAAAATTTCTCCAGAGTTAAGCCTTTGGAAATATTTATATAAAAATATTTATATTAAGATAAATGAGAATTTTAGTTTTAACAGTTATTTTAGCTTTATCAGCATGTTCATCAAGTAATGGATATTCTGGCAGGTCTGCTTGGGCTGAAATAAATAAAGAAAATAATCGTACAAAAAACACTGTTGACCTCTTCAAAACTAGTACCGTAAATGAAACTGAATATCAAGCTGGCACAATTAAAAACAGCTCTTTCCCAACATCTAGACCAAAATATATTTTATCAGGCAAAAGAATAAATTTAGTTCCTAATGATAAGGAAGCTGGTTTTAGTAATGAATATTCTCAAGCGCCCCAAATAATTGATGATATAGTTTTTAAAAAATATGAACTTCCGAATTCACCTTTGGCATACAGCAGCAATAAAGTAATTACTAAAAAGCTAATAAATCCTATTAAACCAGTAACGGATGTAATTCTTCATGAAAAATATTTTTCGGCTGCAGGAAGTAGTTGCGAAAGAAAAAGAATATCTAACAATGGTGATATTGTTTCAAGAATTATCTGTAGATATGAAGATGGTAAAGAGCTAAACCTTTCAGACTTAACAATATAATTAGAAATGATAAAAAAAATCTCTTACATAATCGCATTCTTATTTTTTATCTTTAATGCTAATATTGCGCAGGCAAACTTTTACTACGACAGCAATATTTTTGAGCCTGAGGAAATTGAAGGTGTTAAGCCATTTGGTCATAATTTGTTTAGTGGTGAATTTATTAAAGATAAATCTACTGGTGTAAATGAGGAGTATATTATTCAACCAGGTGATAATATTACGCTCTCTTCATGGGGCGAGTTTGATGAATCAAAGATTGTTACTGTAGATTCTCAAGGTAATATTTTTATTCCTAAAGTCGGGCCAGTTAAAGTTGCAGGCCTTAAAAACTCTGAGTTAAATAACGAAGTTAATAGCCAAGTTAAAGAGGTGTTCCCATCTGGGATAGAGGTTTACACGGACTTAGTGGGTGCAAATCAAGTTTCAATTTTTGTAACAGGTTCAGTTAAAAAACCTGGTAGCTATAACGGGGCTGCAACCGATTCAATCCTTCATTATATCGATAAGGCATCGGGAATATTGGAGGCAACAGGTAGTTACAGAAATGTTCAGGTAAAAAGAAAAGGCGCTGTAATTGAACAATTTGAT
The DNA here is from genome assembly GCA_964352365.1 of uncultured Rickettsiales bacterium. GTDB lineage: Bacteria > Pseudomonadota > Alphaproteobacteria > Rickettsiales > UBA8987 > CAYGRX01. The sequence continues at coordinate 2,829 of CAYGRX010000142.1, read as the reverse complement.
ATTTATGATTTTCTTATTTATGGTTCAATTCCTCAAGTGCAACTTCGTGATGGTGATGTGATTATTGTCAATCAAAGGGGATTGAGTGTTTCGGTTGACGGTGAGGCTAAAAATAAAAATTTATTTGAATTTTCTGGTTCTCAGGCAATAGGAGCTGATTTAATTAAACTGGCTCAGTTAAACTCTGGTGTAACTAATGTTTCAATATCAGGCTTCAGAGATCGTGAGCCTATTTCAAAATATATGACTTTGAACGAGTTTAAGAACTTTCAAATTGCAGAAGGTGATAACATTATTTTTCATTCAACTGCTCCATCAGAAAAAATTAAAGTTTCAATTGAAGGCGAGCATTTAGGGCCGAGCGTAGTTGTGGCACCAAAAGATTCTGGCTTAATAGAAATTCTTAGCCAAGTAAAAATTAATCCTGAATTATCCAACTATAAAGCGGTTAGAATTGAAAGAAGAGAAGTTGCAATTCAGCAAAAAATTTCTTTAGAAAATTCGCTTAGAAGGCTTGAGGAAACAACATTTGCTACTCAAACGGCTGCAAAGGAAGAGCTTGCGTATAAAGCTTTGGAAGCCCAGTTGATTGCTGGCTTTATTGCTAATGCTAGAAAAGCTAAGCCTAGAGGGACAATAGTTGTTGCAACTGATGGGCTTATTAAAGATATAAAACTTAAAGATGGTGATAAAATAATAATTCCAGCGATAACTAATGTTGTTATGGTTTCGGGAGAGGTTTCTGCGCCAAGTGCAATTGTGTTTGATGAGAGTTTGACCTACAAATCATATATAAGCAAAGCTGGAGGTTTAACTAGCCGTGCGGATAGTGATAACATAATAGTTGTTAAGGCTAGTGGTGAATCTGTGCCTGCCAATAAAACTAATATCAGTCAAGGTGATGAAATTATAGTACTTCCTGAAATTAAGGTTGATTCACTATCTCTTGCATCAAAAATTATGGATGTAATCTATAAGTTGGTTCTATCAGTTGCTTTGCCAATAAAGTTAATTGATAATTAAATAACTTTACGTAAATTAAATTTATATAGAAAATCTGTAGCTCTAGTCTATTAATAAGCTAACAAAATCAAAAAGTTAATTTTATGAAAACAAATTTATTATTTTCAGTTGTCGTTTTAACTATGGCGCTATTATTACAATCTTGTGAAGTGGGGCAGGCAGTTGATAGGGGGTTATATTCCGTAGTAAATGCAGTTTCTTCTGAGGATCTTATTACGGGTCAAAGAAAGCTATCTTCCGCAGAGCGTAGCAAACAAATAGCCCAAGGTAATGCATATGTTAAAAAGCTAATAGATAAATATCGTAAAGATGGTAAAAAAATCAATACAGATCTTAATAGTGCGCAATATAATAGAGCCGTTAGAATATTTAATAGGGTTCATGCGGTTTCTCACCTTCGTAATGAAAGATGGGATGTATATTTAATCCCTGAAGATTCATTCAATGCATTTGTAACAGGTGGAACATCTATCGTAATTCACATGGGTCTAATGAAAGATTTATCTTTTGATGACGAAGTTGCGGCAGTTATTGGTCATGAAATAGCCCATGTAGTTGCTAACCATGTATTTGAAAGGCAGGCAGCACAAATGGCAAGCTTGGTTGCTAAGTCAAGTTCTGCACAAAAGGCTTCAGTTCAGGCAGCCTATAGTCATAATGATGAACAAGAGGCTGATAAAGTTGGTATATTATACGCCGCACTTGCTGGTTTTGACCCAATGAGTGCTAGTAGAATATGGGCTAGTCAATACAAAAAACAAGGTAATAATGGTCAGTCTTATCAAGGGCACCCGATGACATCGGAGCGTTTGCAGATGACTCAAGATATTGCAGAAAAAGTTAAGCAATATTACATTCCTGGTAGAAAAAACCCTAATTTTGAAAATATTTTAGTTGATAACGTTTTATTCCAGAAAAAATCTGGTGGTGCAGAAGCGGGTGCGGGTGGCGGTGTTTCAGCCGTTGCGGAAACTCTGATTGGTTTTTACGCGGATAAACAAAAGGCTAAACTTGAAGCTTCTAGGCAGAATCAAAGAATCGCTATGCTTAAAGACATGCAATCAAAAATGATAATTGCTGGTGGTAAAATGGGTAGTGATGGTTTGGTGGAAATGCTAGTTCAATATACTGGGTCAAAACCAATTGGTAAGCTTGCTATAAAGGCAGTTTCGCCTGCTGCATCATCAATTTATAGGCATCCTTCAGTTGTTAGGCCAAATGAGAAATTTACGGCCAAGTTTTCAGAGGCTATTCTAAAAACAAAAGATGGCTCAAAGCCTAAAATCAAACTTTTAGTAGATGAAGGGCAGTATTTCTAGGTTTTGATAATCACGCAAAGTTAAAAAAATTAATATTTAGTTAATTTAATCCTTGAGAGAGAGCAATTTCTGCTATAATTCATGCATTAAATTACTTTTAAGGGCTATGTGCTATTCAAATTTATGTCACATTCCTTAAGGTTATGTGTTTATTTTTGAAAAATCAGAGCACTTTTAGTAGATTTTTAAAATTAATCTTTTTGAGCATTTTGCTCATCATCGCCGCTTAGCAACCATGAAAATGGTGCGGCACAAAAACCAATGCTATGCCAGAACTTATAAATGGGGACTTAAACTGCCCCGAAGTAAAACTCGAGTCATTTGATAACTATCAAAAATCCGTAGAGTTTGCCTTGCAACTAGGGTTGAGCATCTGCTTTGGAACAGAAAAGGGCAAATCAGTGACATTTTACATCATTAAAGCTGATGAGGATTGGTGTAAAAAGCAAGAGAACCTTCCAAAATTAGCAAAATGGCTAGGTGAAGC
>CAYGRX010000141.1:0-5141 GCA_964352365.1 uncultured Rickettsiales bacterium | reverse complement strand
ATTTGATTATTTGTAAATTCACTGACGAATTTTCCAAAATATCAGCCCATGAATTTATTGATAATATTTTAGTTAAACAAGCCAATGCAAAAAGTATTTTCACAGGAAAGGATTTTATATTTGGCCACAATAGGTCTGGCAACTCTAACCTACTAGAAGCAAAAGCAAAAGAACATGGCTTCGAATATAAAACAGTTGATGATGTGATTGATGTAAAATCAATTAGATATTCATCATCAAGAGTTAGGGAGCTAATAAGACAAGGGAAAATTTCAGAAGCGAATGAAATTTTAGCTAGTAATTTTTTCTATAATGGGAAGGTGCAAAAAGGCAGACAGGACGGAAGAAAGCTAGGCTTCAATACCGCAAATTTAAATATAGATGAATATATAATTCCTAAGTTTGGAGTTTATAGTGGCATAGCAACATTAGAGAATGGCGAAAAATATAAAGCCGCTATAAATATAGGGATTAGACCAACATTTAATGAAACAGATATTTTATTAGAAGCTCATTTAATTGGCTTTAGTGGCGATTTATATGGTCAAAATTTAAAAGTTGAGTTAGTTAATTTTATTAGAGATGAAAAAAAGTTTAGTAATTTTGATGAACTTAAAAGCCAAATAACCAAAGATATAGAAGCTGTAAAAAATGAAGTTTAAATATATATTTATAGTAATAACATGCTTGATAATTGACCAAGCGCACAAGTTTTACATGGTTGATATATTCAACATGCCAGCCAAAGGCGTTATAAAAATTACTGAGTTTCTTAATTTTGTAATGGTATGGAATAGAGGTGTTAGCTTCGGAATGTTTCAGGGGCATGAATATAGCAATATTTTCTTCTTTATATTTTCAACGGTAATTATCTGTTTCATTTTTTATATGATAAAAATTAGTAAACTAGAAAAAGAAAAACTGTTTCTTTCTATCATCGCTGGCGGGGCAATTGGCAACCTAATTGATAGAGTTCGCTTCGGAGCAGTTGCAGACTTTTTTGATTTCCACTATGCTGGATATCACTGGCCAGCATTTAACTTTGCTGACAGCTTTGTTTTTATTGGTGCTACAGGCTTAATTATAGTAACAATATTTTTTAATAAAGGTGAGAAAGGTAATGTATAATAAAAATCTAATCAGCCTAGTTATATTAACTGCAATAGTTTCATCATGCAGCTGGAATAGCTTTAGAAACCAGTTAGGTGTTGGTACAAAAGCTCCAGATGAATTTTTAGTAGAAGAAAAGAGAGATCTAACCATCCCTAAAGAATTTACCTTACCTAAACCTGGGGAGCTAAAATATAATGAAAGGAACATATCCTCTGATGCGGAAAATATGCTATTTGGAAAAAGTGACCATAAAAATAGTAAAGATCTTTCAAGCATTGAGAAGAGCTTTATGGATAAAGCCAATCTGAATAGTAATGACAATATCCGTAACATAATTGAAGATGAAAGAAAAAACCAAAAAAGTGTTATGGGAACAGATAGGGGCAGCACATTAGAAAGCATTGTTGATCCATTTGGCTATAACAGACCTAAAGATAAAATTGTTGATGGCTACAGAGAAAACCAAAGAGTTCGCGAAGCTATTTCAACTGGAGCAGAACTTAAAGATGATGACGTTATAGTTATTGATGATTGGTAGGCTTTTAGGCTTGGCCGCAAAGGGTTTACATCATGGAAGAAGAAAATAAAAACAAGCATAATTTAATTGAAGTCACCGAAGATATTGGTGTTTTAATTGACATAAAATATGCAACATCAAATAATTTCACGCATAGACCAGTTTACAATAATGCCAAATGTTTTTTACATATTGATGCATATAACAAACTTTTAACTGCAATTAAATTTGCTAATAAGCTTGGCTATAAGATTAAAATTTTCGACGCATATAGACCAGCGGAAGCTCAGTACATACTTTGGGAACATACACCAGATATAAATTTTCTAGCTCACCCAGAAAAAGGCTCACCACATTCACGTGGTGTTGCTATTGATTTAACTTTAGTTGATAAAAATGGTGACGACGTAGATATGGGAACAGAATTCGATGCTTTCACCACCCTATCCTTTCATAGTGAAATAGAAAATATCTCGAAGGAAGCACAGCAAAATAGGCTTATATTACTAGGCATAATGTCAGTAAGTGGCTGGGATTTCTATAATAATGAATGGTGGCACTACCAATTATTTAACTCAAAAACCTACAAGCTAGTTTTTGATAAAGATCACAAGATTGGAATTATGTAACTTTGATATTACGCTCTAAATAATTCTGATGAATTGGAGGTGGATTTATATTCACTAATTCGGGTTATTCGTGTAAAAAATTTCTATGGCAGATCAGAACCAAACAATAATAATTAAAAAGATTAAAAAAGGCGGCGGCGGCCATCACGGTGGCGCATGGAAAGTTGCATACGCAGATTTTGTAACTGCAATGATGGCGTTCTTTTTATTGATGTGGCTATTAAACGCAACTGAGGCTGAAAACCTTGCTGGTTTAGCGGATTATTTTGCCCCTACAGTTGGCGTAAAAGATGAAATGGGTATTGGATTCCGTGGAGGTAAATCAGCATTATCAGAAGGTATTGGTGCAGATAGAAATACTAATAAAGGTATAGTTTTTGGTGGTGTACCAACTGGCCCTATCACAAAAGTTACAAAAGTCATAGAAGAACGAACTGATGAAGTTGACCAAGAGCAAATTAAAATCATTATTGATAATACAACAAGTAAGTCAAAGGGAGATAAGTCTGAATCTACAAGCGACGAACAACTGGATGATGTTCAAGCCGCAGTTAGTAAAACTGTTGAAGACACCATTAAGGAGCGCCGCTTTGAAGATGGCTCAATTGAAATTAAGCGAATTCCAGAAGGTCTTGCAATTGAAATTAAAGACGTTGATGGAAACTCCATGTTTGAAGAGCATTCTGCTGAAATGCTTGAACCTATGAAGGAAGCACTTTCTGACCTAGCTAAAATATTGCGCAATATACCAAATAACTTAGCCGTAATAGGTCATACTAGCTCAGTTCCAGTTCAGGGCAAAGGCTCTAGCTACACAAAATGGGAGCTTTCTTCTGACAGAGCTAACTCTACCAGAGTATTTTTACAAAAAAATGGGGTTCAGGTTGAGCAGTTTTCACGCATGGAAGGCAGGGCTGATAACACACCTTATGATAGGCGTAGACCAGAAGCATCAATAAATAATAGAATAAATATTATATTGCTAAAAAAGGATGGTACCCCTAATCATAAAAAATCCTCCCCCGATTCATTATTTATGAATTTGAAATCTCAGGAGAGTAAAGACTTCATCAAGAAATCTACGAAAAAGGAAAAGGAGATTGAAACAAGAAAAGATGAAGTTATGGAGAATATTATTAATGATGCAATTGGTGTTCCTGATGCACCTTCACCAACAGAGCATTAAAGCTCTAAATAAAATAGGAATAATTAATTTATGTTAGCATTATTATCACCTTCAAAGACTTTAGATTTTGAAACAGAAAAAAAACTTGGCAAGGCTGTAACCCCATCTCTCTTTGAGAATAGCTTAGAGCTAATATCCATTTTGAAAGCAAAGTCACAAAAGGATATTCAAAACCTAATGAAAATTAGCGATAACTTATCTGAACTTAACTATAAAAGATTTCAAAATTTCTCAGATAAAATGGATGGAACAAACTCTAAACAAGCTATCTTTGCTTTTAAAGGAGATGTTTATGACGGCCTAGATTCGAACAGTCTTAGCAATGATGAAATTAAATTTGCCAATAATACTATAGGAATTCTATCTGGCTTATATGGCTTCATTAAACCACTAGATAATATCCAAGCATATAGACTTGAAATGGGAACAAAATTAGAAAATCAAAAAGGGAAAAACTTATATGATTTTTGGAGTAATAAGATTAGTGAGGAAATTAACAAGAACGAACAACATCTAATTTTAAACTTAGCTTCAAATGAGTATTTTAAAGCTGTAAATAGAAAAGCTTTAAAGGCAAAAGTTATTGATATAGATTTCAAAGAAGAAAAAAAAGGCGAACTGAAAACAATAGGCATTTACGCAAAGAAAGCTCGCGGAATGATGGCTAGATATATCGTGCAAAATAAACTAGACTCGGTTGAGAAAATTAAAGAGTTTAATTTAGATAATTATAAGTTCATTAAAGACTTATCTAGTAACAAAAAATTTGTTTTCGCAAGAAAACACTAATCAGGGATATTAATGATTAAACTAGTTTTTATATTTATAATTTTAACAAGCTTAAGCTTAGGGCTAAGTTGGCTTAATGACAACCCTGGTGAATTAAGCTTTTTGTGGCTTGGCTATAATATTGAAACATCATTAACCTTCGCAGTTATGGTTTTGATTTTAGCAGTTTTCATCATTTATTTTATATATAATACATTCGCATCAATTTTTGGTTTGCCAAATTTCTTTAGAAAAAGAGCGCAAAAAAACTACATTGATAGAAGCCTTAAAAATATAAGTGACGGGTATATGTCATTAATATCTGGTGACATTGACAGCGCTAAAAAAGCTAATGAACGCTTACTAAAACTTGGTAAGGCACAAAACCAGCAAAATCCAGAAATAGAAAAGATTTCAAAAGTTTTGGAAGCAAAAATTGCTCAAGAAGAAGGCAATTTATTAATTGCAAATAGTGTTTACAAAGAACTTCTTGAAGATAAAAAGAATGAATTTTTTGCAACAAAATGCTTGTTGGACTCCGCTTACATTCAGGGTGATGTTGAAAAATCAATTAAATACGCAGAAGATGCATATCGCTTAAAACCAGACTTACCGAATGGGGCGCACTCACTTTTAGAGCTATATAAGAAAACTGGCAACTGGAACAAAGCAAATGAGTTTTTGGGTAAATATAAAAAACGACATATTTTTAAAGCTGATAAATTTAATGATATTGATATCAAAAAAGAGTTTGCTGAAATTTGGTATAACAAGGCTTTAGTATTAAGAAGCAATGAATCGGACAATAGCTTCACCAAGGATCAAGAAGCATTTAATTTATTAGATAAAGCAAATAATTATGCCCCAACAGATAAGAAGGTAATTTTAGAAACCATTAATATTGGGAAGAATATAAATAAGAGCAAAA
>CAYGRX010000140.1:0-5193 GCA_964352365.1 uncultured Rickettsiales bacterium | reverse complement strand
ATTCTGTAATAGGCCAACTCCAGCAACAATTGTAGAAAATAAAATTAATAGAAAATAATTATAATTTAAATCTGCTCCAGATTTTACATCTTCATATAATTCTTCGCGAGATAGACCTCTACTTAATTTCTTTTTTTGATGCTCTCTCTCTTCATCAATTTCCTTTTCTCTTTTTGGTAGAACCGCCTCAACATTAGTAACAATTACTTTCGCCTCTAGGTCATGACCAATAACTGAAGAAATTGCATCAAGAAGTTTTTGGCTTAAATCTGTATCTACTAAAAAGTTATAGCAACTCATGCCATGCTTACCTTCAACTTGCCAAAATTGTTCAACTGGGTAGTGTTCCGCAATTTTTAAAATTGTTTCTTCGTCAACTTTACTAGTATTAACTTTTATTAGTCTGTAACTCACAAGTTAACCTCTAGCTGATTTTTTGAATTTTGTTATTTTCATCTAGCAAAATGTTTTTTGCTTTATAATTTGGGGCATCTTTTTCATCAATTTGGCAATAAGCACAAATAATTACCAAGTCGCCCTTGTTCGCTAAATGAGCCGCAGCACCTTGAATTCCAATCATACCGCTGCCTGCTTCACCCTCAATAACATAGGTTGTTAGCCTATTGCCATTGGTAATGTTTAGCACGTCAACCTTTTCATATGGTAAAAAACCAGCCGCATCCATAAGGTCTTTATCAATTGCAATTGAGCCTTCATAATGAAGGTTAGCCTCAGTTACGGTCGCTCTATGTAATTTGCTTTTTAGAAAATTTAATTGCATATTCTAGTTATCTTTAATGTTTTGTACTAATTCACTTTTGGGATTGGCCATTGATATACCATCTAAATAAGCGCAGTCATCACCTTTTATATCCCAACCGATAATTTTGTTGTTTTTATCTATTTCTAAAATCCTACTGCATTTTCCAGTATAATTTGTGTAAATTCTATTATACCTAACCTTTCTATTTGCACCATTGCCGTTAAATCTTGAGCCATAAGAAGGGATATAATCTACATCTTGAATCACTCGCTCACTATTCCAAACTATTAACTTTTTCCCAGCTATAGTTTTCTCTTCATCAGGGTATCCCCAGTTTTGTATAACAGTATTGATATCTTCACCTAGCCAAGAACCCATGCTCTGGTTGGTTTCAATAAAATTAGCGCAAGATGCAACTAGCAGAATCGAGCAAAGCGACAGGGAAATATTTTTTAATTTTCTAAATTTCATTATTTATATATGCATATTTGTTTATGCTAGTAGTTACGCAATTTCCTCAAGTTCCCCTTGGCTTTGCAAGTAAGCTGTGCAACATTTCTTCGCCATATCGCGAACCCTAGCAATATAGCTGGCACGCTCAGTAACGCCAATGACACCACGTGAATCTAGCAAGTTGAAGCTATGGCTGGCTTCAATACATTTATCATAAGCGGGTAGGGGAAGCATATTTGCAATTAAATTTGCGCATTCTGCTTCCGCTTCAGTAAATTTTTTCAGTAAGGTTTTAGTATCTGCATATTCTAAATTAAAAGCTGAAAACTCGCGTTCGTTTTGTAAAAATATATCACCATAAGTGATTTTATCTTTGCCTTTAGCGCCATTGAAATCAAGGTCGTAAACATTCTCTTTGCCTTGAATATACATTGCCAAACGCTCTAACCCGTAGGTTATTTCACCCGAAACAGGTTTGCAATCAAATCCGCCAACTTGTTGAAAATATGTGAATTGAGAAACTTCCATGCCGTCACACCAAACTTCCCAACCTAGTCCCCATGCACCAAGCGTTGGGCTTTCCCAGTCATCTTCTACAAAACGGATATCGTGTTTTTGCACATCAACACCAATTGCTTTTAAACTATCTAAATAAAGCTCTTGAATGTTCTCAGGGCTAGGTTTCATGATTACTTGAAATTGGTAATAATGCTGCAAGCGGTTTGGGTTTTCGCCATATCTACCATCTTTTGGGCGTCTACATGGTTGCACATAAGCTGCTTTCCAAGGTTTGCTGCCAAGGCTTTTTAGCGTAGTTGCTGGGTGGAAAGTTCCTGCCCCCATTTGGCTGTCGTAAGGTTGAAGTATAGCACAACCTTGCTCTGCCCAAAAATTTTGTAATTTTAATATTAAATCTTGAAATGCTGCCATGTAAAGAACCAATAAACTGTTTAATAGCTCGCCTTTTACACTTATTTATAAAGTTTCGCAACCGCTTCTATAAGCCTTATTGCTTTACCATCTAGATGTATGTTTTTTGGGTATCGCGTGTCTTTTTGTGTGGTGATTCTTTGTGGCCAGAAACGCCTGTAGAAAGCTGTTAGGCCATCTTTAAATTGCTTATCCATTATATCACTTGGGTGAACATAATAGCCAATTTCTGCTAGTTGCTTCTTTGCTATTATAATGTCTGATGTGGTGAAAATATAATCATCATATTTGGCATCTTCTATAAAATTATTTTCGCCATGCCACAAGCCTACGCCTTCATTTGCTAACCTCTCCCAAGGGAATAATTCGCCTGGGTCTTCCTTTCTATTTGGAGCAATATCACTATGTCCAACCACCCACCTATCGTCAATTTCATGACGGGATTTGATATCTTTACAAAGCGCAATTACGGCATCAACTTGATCATCAGGAAATTCCGTGTAACTGAATTCATGGCCTTTATTTACAATTTCAATCCCGATAGAATTGAAGTTAATATTATCTTGCTCACGCCACCAGCTAACGCCCGAATGCCAAGCTTTTTTGTCTTCTTCAACAAGCTTATAAATATCACCATTATAATCTATGCAGTAATGGCAACTAACTTCATATTGAGGGTCACACATTTTCTCTAACGCGCTTTCAGCCGTTTCCATACCCGTGTAGTGTAAAACTATAGAATTGATCTTTACGCCTTCAGGCCTGTCAGAAAAATTGGGGGATGGTTTGTTGATATATTGCACGTTTAGTGTCACTTTTAATGAATTGCCTTGCTGTAATTTTCATTAAGCATTTTCATTTTTTCATTTGCAAGGTCGCAAAGTTTGTTCTTTGTAGATTTTGAAAGGTAATCTGCACTATAAAACACATCTGGGTGAAATTTAGTAATTTGATTTCGCAAATACATTTTCGCATCTTTATTATTTAAGATATTCTTTGGCAATTTCACTTCTGCAGTGAAATAATATTCCAAGCCTTTATGCAAAATAGATTTTTTTAAACCAATCATCGGCATAATTTTTTCTAAGTAACTAACTTCAGCAGGGTTTAGAACATCATCAGAAATTGCGAGCTTGAACAATTTCGCAAAAAGTCTTGCACTATCTGCCATGCTATCGTTTGTAAATTTGCAGAACCTTCTAGCGCTATTATAAACAGAAATGTCTTCATCAACACATTCAGTTAGTAAACCTAAGTGAGATTGGTCAAAATACGGAAATAGGCTCAAAAATGCTCTACGCTCTTGCAGATTTAGATCACCATCAATGCTGCAAAGCTTTGCTGCAATTGATAATGCATAATGGTTTACGGCTAAATTTTGTGTGTCGAAGGCTTCTTCCTCAAAACGCTCAGGAATAACAAGTGAAGATATAGATTTTCTAACCTCTGGTAACATAAAACCATAATGCGTGAAACATTACAAATTTGCAATTATTTTTTCGTGAAACCTTAACCTTTTGTTAAGTTTTATATGTTATAATGTAGGTGATTTTTAGCTATAATTCGTTTTTTTAGCTTATACTGCGCTGCCATCAACAAACTTGATTATATCAAGAATTTTGACGGAGCAGTAATTTGACTGTTAAATACTTGTGTGGTGATAGTAAACATCCAGAAAAATATACTATGGCAATTTATTCGTTTGCGGCAGCAAAATCAGCGCGAGGCTGTAGAGTAAATTGAGGGCGATTTTGCCATTCATATTCCTAAAATAATTGGAAAATGGAAAATATTGAAACTGAAGGCAAGCTCTTCAAGGCTAGCGTTGGGATGGAAAGTTTAAGACCATCAGGTAGCGCTAGAACTGTTGCCTTTAAGGTGTTCGCCGAGGTGGATCTTGAGTACGTCTCGACCACCAACAAAGGGGTTACCGTTACAGTGCCCCTGAAAAAAGGCGAATGCTTCAACGTCATCGTTGAAGTTGATTCCGAGGATCGGCGCCAATTGACGATGGTCACGATGAGAAGCAAGCCAAAGGTTTTCGGAGGGAGAAGTAGCTACGCAGACGTTGCCTTCTTTTTGGAAGGCCAAGTAGCCACTTGGAGCGACGGCTAGAGAATAAAACGCACTAGCTAAAGGTCAAAAAGAAAACAGTGTTACCCTTATGGGTAATGCTGTTTTTTTATTTTTGATAAGGAAAATTCTTTTAAAGTTTGCTCTCCAGCTCAGGGAGTACATCAAATAAATCAGCTACTAAGCCGTAATCTGCAATTTCAAAAATTGGTGCGTTTTCATCTTTGTTTATTGCTACAATCACTTTACTATCTTTCATGCCCGCTAAATGTTGAATAGCACCACTTATACCAACTGCGATATATAAATCTGGTGCTACAATTTTCCCTGTTTGCCCAACTTGATAATCATTTGGAACATAACCCGCATCAACAGCAGCTCTACTTGCACCAATTGCAGCGCCTAGCTTATCTGCAACTTTTTCTATCAGTGAGAAATTTTCACCACTTCCCATTCCTCTACCGCCAGAAATAACAATATTAGCTGATGACAGGTCTGGCCTATCACTTTCAGTTTTATCTATTCCAATATATTGGCTCAAGCCACTATCACTAATTCCTGCATCAATATTTTCAATTGTAGCACTTCCGCTTTCATCGGCCTTATCAAAGTTTGATGGGCGAATTGTTAAAACTTGTTTTGATTCTCCGCTTTTAACTTTAGCAATTGCATTACCAGCATAAATAGGGCGTTTGAAAGTTGTTGCGTCAATAACGTCAATAACTTCTGAAATTTGTTGAACGTCTAGTTTTGCAGCGACTCTAGGCAGGAAGTTCTTTCCGAATGTAGTAGCTGGTGCAACTATATGGCTGTAGCTATCGGCAATTTTCAGAACTAATTGGCTTAAATTTTCAGCTAGTCTATTTGCTAGAACATCTGTATTTGCTAGCTTTACTTTTGAAACTCCACTAATTTTTGCAGCTTGCTGTGCAACATTGTTTAAATTTGCACCGTTCCCAGCTACTAGTATATCT
>CAYGRX010000139.1:0-5284 GCA_964352365.1 uncultured Rickettsiales bacterium | reverse complement strand
CTTGGAGTTTTTGGTGTGATAAAGAAAATAAGGTAAAAGAATTTTATTATGAAAAAACTAAACAAGTATTAATAAATTCAGGCTTTGCGATTAGCACAATTGAAATTAGCGGAAATAGCAAGGTTTCTAACAATAGAATTCTGGAAAGCATGCTTCAAAATGAACTGGAGGATATTAGATCTTATCCAATAGTTATGTTGAGCTTGGAGCAAATAAAAGAGAACCTTTCTGATATTAGATGGATTGAAGAAATTACTTTAACCAAACGCTTGCCAGGCACAGTTATAATTAATGTGGTAGAAAGAGAACCCAGTTTTTTATGGCAACATAATAAACAAATTTGGGTTGCTGACTCTGAAGGAAATTTGATTACTCAAGATATTGAAAGATACTCAAACTTGCCGATTATTGTTGGAAGCCAACCAACTATAGAAATTGAAGAGGTTGAAGATATTCTAAGTAAAAGTGACGGTACAATATCTAATAGAATTGTTAGCTTTACTAAAGTCGGTAGTAGAAGGTGGGATGTAGTTCTCAATAATAATATTAAGGTTAAACTGCCAGCAGAAAATCCTGATATAGCTTGGAAAAAATTAGAAGAATTTGAAAAAACTCAAAATCTACTGCAAAAAAATATCAACTATATTGACCTAAGAATTGAAGGTCAATTGGTTGCGGGACTAAACAAGCCAGAGATTTAGATTCTATAAGGGAAGAACTCTACCCGGATTCATTATATAATTGGGGTCTATTAAGCTTTTTATTTTCTTCATCAATTCTATTTGCTCAGGTTGGATATACTTCATCCTTTTAGTTTTTATCCCAACACCGTGTTCAGCAAATGGGTTGCCACCAAGTTCACTAATTAACTTTAATCTATGCTCTTCTAGCTCATCTAAGTGATCTTGAATTTTAAAATTTGTTTCATTCTGATTTTGCACAATATGGATATGAATATTTCCATCAGCTCGATGACCAAATGCTAGTAACTTGATTACTTCATTTTCAAAAAACTCTGTATAATTTTTATGTAAATATTCCTGTGTTCTTTGAATTGAGCTTTCAACCTTTTCAAAAGGTACACAATCATCAAACCAAATACCATTGCCGCCACTAAAATTTTTACTTGCTGAGCTACAATGTTCCCGTATCAACCACATTAAATTTCTTTCGGTTTTACTCATTGAGAGCATAACTTCATCAATATTTATGATTTTCTGATTATTATCAAAGAAATTTAAAAGCTTAGACTGCAAATCTTCATTATTCTTATCATAAGATGAAATTTCAGCCAAAACATAGTGGTTACACTCTAGCGATAGAGGTATTGATTTTGAACCCTCTGTGAATTCAAAAGAAAGATTATATGATTGTTTATTCATATACTCAAAGGCTTCTAGAGAATAGGGTCCAAATTCTTTTCTCAAGCTTGAATACAAAACATCAATCTCTTCAAAACTATTTAAACCTAGTAATATTGTTTCAGTTGATTTTGGGATTGGATGAAGTTTTATCTCAGCTTCAGTTATTACTCCCAAACTACCTTCTGAGCCAATAAAAATATCTTTAATATTAATACCAGTTGTATCTTTTAAATTAGAATTAAACTTTAAAATTTCACCATTTGGCAATACTACTGTGAAACCCAAAATTTGATCCTTAACAACACCATATTTTAATGCATTTGAACCACCTGCATTTGTTGCCAAGCTACCACCAATATTACAACTACCAGTGCCACCATGTTTAATTGAACAAAATAAATTATGTGGAGATATTTTTTCATTTAATGCATCAATAACTACGCCAGCTTGCAGCTTTACAGAAATTGATTCACTTGAAATATCAGATAAAATTTCATTCATGTATTTTGTTGAAATAACTATGCCTTTACCAGATTCATCAGCAATTGAGCCTCCTACCAACCCAGTGTTGCCACCTTGTGTAAAAATCGAAATATTATTTTTATTACAATATTTAAGAATTTGTGAAACTTGTTGCGTAGTTTTAGGAAGCAATACAAGTTTTGATATACCTGTCTTTACCCCATTCACCTTCCTTTCCGAAGTTAAATACGGCTCAATATCTTGCAAATTGGAGTCACCATTAAGAAGCTTACCGCCCTCTTTTAGAATTATCTCTGAGAAATATTTTATATGCTTATTTTCCATTTATATTCTATAATTAGATAGAGACATCCTACACTAAAATAATGCTGATTGTTATGATAAAATATTTAAACAAAGATGAAATTAGAGAAACATGCTTCTCACGAACTAGGGATGAGTATTTCATAGAAAATGAGTTCGGTAGAAGATATGTTGAGAAATTCATGTCAGATATAAATATAGATTCAATTGTTTCCGACCATGAAGCCAAGCGTCTAAATGGCTTAAAATCTTTTATTAATGCAGCAAGATTTTTCATTGCACTTGGCATGGAACCCTTTGAAAATGAAGAAACAAAAGGGTTCGCAGAAAAAGTTTACCAAGCTGTCAAAAATAATGATAGCTTGATTCTGGAGGGTTTAAAATTTCCTTATGAGTTTCCAGATAAGGGATTAAAATCAACTCACTTTGATGTTTGTGAACCTGAAAGAAAAGGAATCGCGGAAAAGATTTTCATTTCCATTCCAGATGAAAAATATTTTGATGATGATATCAGAGATCTTCTAAAGGAAGATCAAGATAGTTTTCAAAATGATTTTAGTGAACTTGGAAAATCTCTTCTAAAAAAGTTAGAATTTGAGGGTAAGCTTGAGGATAGTGAGTCAGATATTTTAATAAAAGATTATATGGAAGTTTTTTCAAACCGCGATACCCCTCTTAAAAAGTCTACATATGAAAGTATTAAAAATACTAAAATGGTTGGACTTGAAAAAGACAAAAAGCAACACCCTGAAATTATGGCGATCGGACTGGTTTTTTCAGGCAAAAGAAACCATTGCACACTTCCTATTTCAGGACAAGAAATAATAAATACACCAGATAGGCTAGAAACTATTGGAGTGCCTAAAGGTAACCCACCAGTGCAATTCACCGACGGGTTAGTGCAAACTAGTAGTGGTGGAATTAAACAAACTGCTAAACTAATTGATGAAACTGGCAATCAAATTGAACAAGCATTTAACCATGAGTATGTAGAATACGCAACTAGGGCAGAAATTGCTAAAGTTATTGTTGAAAGAGGTGACCGCAAGAAAGAGGAAATCGTACCTGTTTGGAATTTTGGTAATGATGATTATCGCTCAGCTTTAGAAGCTGACAGAGATCATGAAGGCATTAAAGCAGGTAGATACTCCAAAAACTTATTTGAATCTTATGTTAAGAAAGTTGAAATAGTGGAGTTTTTGAAGGATTCTCGTGGAGAAAAGGTTAAGTATGCAGGCTTTAAAGCGGATAATGCAACCAATATATTTTTGGGAACAAGTGAAGGAAAATAAACCTTAATAAATTACTCTTTAATTGCTAAAATATTTAACTCAACATCAATATTTTTGCTTACCCATTCTGATTTTGGATCTGACTTCCTACCAATATCATAAATTAACCTATCAATAATGAACTGTCCCCTAGCTTTAGTTTTTGGAGCGGCATCCACATCATTGATAGTAAAAATAAAATCGACAATATTTTCAATATCTCTGATTTTAAGTATCCCCTTAGCTTTATAACTTCCTGCTTGAAGCGCGGTTATTTCTGCTGATTTAAATTCAGCAAGCTCATAGGTTTTTGAGTTAAACCAGTCTTTCTGAGGTAAGGTTCCATCATACATTGCATCACCTGTTTTAGCAGAAGATGTTTTGAAATTTGCTTCTATTTTTGAGTTTTGAAGATCATCTTTATCAAAGATAATTACTCCGTTCCACTTTTCAAATTTGCCTTCAAATTTATTACCCACATGCTCACCAGAAAATTTAACTGTACTATTATCGTAATCAATTTTGTAACTAGATGCTTGCGATATAAATGGTAAAAATAAGAGAGCACCAAGCAGAAATATTTTTTTCATAAGTTTAAATTTTGAGTTTCCTTTATATTAGACCCACCACATACGTTTTAGTAAGTTAACATCATCTTTGATATAATGTTTTATAACTGCTAAAATATGTATAATTATTGTTAAACCGAATAATATAGCAATAATAAAATGCGCTAATTCAGCAGCTTCATGAACCTCTTTATTTCCTTCCATGTTAGGAATATGTGGCCACTCAAACCAGCCAAATACTATTGTTGGCAAACCATAAACACTAGAGGAAACTATAAGCCAGCCAGTAATTGGCATAGCAAACATTAGTAAATACAAAGAATAGTGACCTAGTTTTGCAGCAATAATTTCTAACTTATTGAACTTTTCAGGTAATGGTGGAGTGATAGTAATTATTTTTACCAGTAGTCTTAAACAGAACGCTATTAAGAGTATAATTCCACCTGATTTATGCCATTGGTATAAGTTAAATTGCAAACTTTTCTCAACTTCAAAATAACTCATAGTGATGCCACTAAAAAACATCATAAAAAACCCTACAGCCATCAGCCAGTGAAGTATTATGGCTATAGAATTATATCTTTTAACTTTTTGAGTTTTAATTTTGCTTAACAAATTCTGCCTCGATTATTATTTCCACTTCATCACCAATATTTGGAACATAAGTATCAAAACCCCATTCAGATCGTTTTATAGTTCCATTGGCAGAAAAACCTAAAGTCGGTTTTTTAGAAAATGGTTGAAATTCCATAGCATTATTAAATTTTACATCCAACGTTACGGGTTTTTTTATACCAAGAAATGTTAAGTCTCCATGCATTTTTCCAGTGCTATCCGAACTCTTAACGATTTTTGTAGACTCAAACTTAATAGAGGCAAATTTAGGAGCATTGAACCATTCCTCACCTTCCACTAGCTTTTTATCAAAATCCTTTTCTTCAGCGTTTGGATAATCAGTTTCTATTGAAGTTGGATCAATAATTGCAACAACTTTACTATTCTCAGGGTTCGTAGGGTCAAAAGTAAGATCTGCATCAAACTTAGTAAATCTTGCAGTATAGTTTGATAGACCTAAGTGAGACACCCTCCACGTTAAGCTTGCGTGAGTATCATCCAGCTTGTAAACCCCTGCTTGCATTTCTTCTATAGGTGTTACAGTCGCAGCAAATGAGGAATCAATTGTTACACCACTAAAAGTAGTGCTCATCAAACCTGCAATTAGAATATTTTTCAGCATTTTTAACTCCTGTGTTTTAAATATTATATTCAGAAATATATCATAATAAGATTAATC
>CAYGRX010000138.1:0-5298 GCA_964352365.1 uncultured Rickettsiales bacterium | reverse complement strand
TTCTCTCACATTGAAGAGGCAAGGTCTATTATTGACGAATGCGAAAAGTCGGATTTTAATTTTATCTACTTCATTTTAACCGAATAATCATTATCTTTGACACGTTAAGAGGTGAGAGCCTTAACGAAATAAAACATTTTGCCCTATAAGGGCTGCGAGAATCTTAACCGATTCGCTCTCACCGCAGCTTTTATGGGGCTTTTTAATTTTAATAACATGGAGAAAAATAAACTCGCAAAAGAAGAATTGGTACAGGGTAAAATATATTACCTTGATTATGGAAACAATACTCAGATAATAGGACGCTACAAAGACTCCGATGTTTGTCAACATAACTTTTATGATTTACTACATTATTGGAATGGCTATGAATCATTTAGAAAAGGAAATCAGTATTGCGTAACCTCTGGAATTGAAAATCTAAGACGAGCAAGCAAAGCTGAGATACATAGTTTGGTTAAGCATGAAATTGATAACGATTGTATTTAATAACCATGAAAAACACCTTTACCTTAAACAAAGACATAAAGCTATCATTAGATAAACTATCTGACCAAGATGCAGGAAAGTTATTTAAGATGATAGTTGACTTCGCTAACGGCGTTGAGGTGAAGCCTGACAACCTTACATTAGACCTAGTATTTACCCCTATAAAGAATCAAATGAGAATAGATTTTGAAAAGCAGGAAAGCAAATCTATGAAGATGAAACAAGTTGGAAGTCTTGGTGGTAAAGCAAAAGCGAAGATTCTAGCAAAAGCTAGCAAAAGCTACCAAAAGGTAGCAAATGCTACGGGCGAAGAAGCTAATGTTAACTACAAAAAATGGACTTCATCAGAGTTTGTAGATGATATTAATGCTAACAAACAGCAATACGCAAGCCAGATGCTTAAAGACTTCTTTAATTATTGGTCTGAAAAAGATGCAAAAGGTAAAATGAGGTTTCAATTACAAAAAACTTGGGAAACAAAAAGAAGGTTATTGACATGGAGCAAGAATAACTTTAACAACTCACCTACAACTAATAGTAGCAACGACTACAATAACTCAACGGTTAAGAATTTACAATCTTGGAATAAGTAAGTATGGATATAGCGAAACAACTACCTAATGACAACGAACTAGAGTGTACTGTAATTGGAAGTATGCTAATTGATAATGATTGCTACGAAACCAATTTCTTTAGGCTATCAGAAAGCCTTTTTTACAATCCAAAAAACAAAGAAATCTATAAGGCTATCATAGAGGCGCAAAGTATATTTCAAAGAGTTGACCTTGTTACAGTAGTTAAAGCCCTTCAAAAAAATGATAAACTTAAATCAGTCGGAGGTGCTTCATTTGTTTCTAATCTTACTACGCCCATAGCATCCACAGCAAACATTGAGGTTCACATTAAAATACTCCAACAGTTTGATGTTAGGCGCAAGCTAATACAGTTCTCACAGTCTTTGTATTCTCAGTCAAATAGAATTGATAACGATTCTTTAGAATTACATGAAAAGGCTATATCCCAACTAAGCGAACTAGCTGACTTTAGCTTTGAAAGCAGCGACTTAATACATATATCAAAGTTCATAGAATCTTTTAAGCCTGAGTTTGAAGAAAAGGTTTCGTTAGCTACGAAAGGCATAAAAACAGGTGTTATAACAGGCTTTAACGGCTTTGATGATAAGATAGGAGCGTTTAGAAAAGGGAATTTAATTACAGTTGCAGGACGACCAGGAATAGGAAAGACCGCAGTTCTAATTACATTTCTTATAAACATTGCCAAGCAAGGTATTTCTGTTTTGCTATTCTCTATTGAAATGAGTTATGAAGAACTTTTTTATCGCATGGTTATTCATCAGCTTAATGGAAAGATACCTAATGAAACATTGCAAAGTGGGAAATTATCTTCACAAGAGTTAGTTGATAAGCAACAGGCAGAACATGAATTACGGAAACTACCTATCACAATAACCGATAAGCCTCAAAACCTAAGTGATATCCAAAGGAAAACAAAGCGTTGGGCTGCCGAAAATCCAAACGGAATTGCTATGTTGGATTATATGCAGTTAGTTAATGTCAAAAGCAATGGTAAAAACACTCGATTTGATGACATCTCAGAAATAGCAAGAGGCTTAAAGAACGTTGCCAAAGAAGGCATGATACCATTTATTGCACTATCTCAGCTAAATAGGAGTGTTGAAACAAGGGGAGGCGACAAAAGACCTCTTAATTCCGACTTGGCTCAATCTGGCGAGATCGAAAACGCCTCAGATATAATCATCATGCTTTACAGGGATAGTTATTACGATATCGAAGTAGATTCAGAAGGGCAAAGCACCAAAGGTTTAATGGAGTGGATTATACGCAAGAATAGACATGGTGCAACGGGAGTTTACAAAGTCTATCACAATGAAAAAATGAGCAACTTTTCAGAGGACAAGGCAACCCTTATCAACTATGCAGAACCAAGCGAATACACGCCTAATTCCATAAGCACATTAAAACCTAGTTCCAATTCGTGGGATGAAGAAATTGAGTATTAACTTTTCTTATTCCTTTCGGCATGAATATCAGTCCAACTCTTACCCGATTCCTGCAAGGATATTTCATCTTTGCCTAAAGCATCGCCACCAAGTAGCGTTCGTTTGGAGTGAATGATATCCAAAGCATCTTCTGTGCTAGACTTTAACTCCTTGACCATTTCTTTAAGCCTTTCGCTTATACCGTTACCCTTATCAACGAGGATTCCTATTTTCTTGTCATAGGTTTCAGATATAAACCTGCCCTCAGAGTCTTTCCCTTTGACAATCTCAATTTTTTCTCCATCGTTTAACCAGGCATCGACATCTGAGATAGCCTTTTCCACATCTTCGATACGTTTTAAGATGATGTTTAACGGTGTTTGGAGCAAAGCATCTTGAAAGCAATCGTGTAAGTTTAACAACTTCTCAATGGCTTGTTCTTTTTTCCTAGCCTTATCTAGCTTACTTCTTTCTTGCTCGTTTAGAAACAAGTTACTTACTTTCTGTTGGAAGGTTAATTTTGTCATTTATGGTTTTGTTGATTTTTTCATTCAGTTTATGAAGGTCTAAAACAATGAGTAAGAACCTTTGTAAATATATCATTGATTCATCGCATCGCCTATGATGCCTTTTGATATACTTCTGCCAAACGTAATTGTTGTTAATCTCGAAGAACAGTTTTATATCTTCAACGGTGTACCTGCCCTTGTCGCCTTCGCCTAAACATTTGTGCATGATATAAATTGCAGTAGAGATAACATCAGCACTTCTAACGTTGTTACTTCGCCTAACATTTGGATAGTATTTCTTTATTCTTTTAACCACATCTCGGTTGGTTACCTGAGATAAGCGATTTTTTAGCAATGGATTTTGTAGCCAGTTAGGATTTTCTTCCATGCCACAAATATACGAAGTTTATAAAATCACTTATTTATATGGTAGTTGTAACTACTATTTAGGGTTATCGTATTCTTTATCAATTAGTTATGGTTTATTCAAACAGCATAAAAACAACCCTAAGTTCAAAATTCGGATTTTTTCAAGGCATCAAAAAAGGGGCTAAATGCCCCCTTTGTCTAGTTGTTTCGATAATTTCATTCAACCCTCCTAAAGAACAAATACAGATTGTAAAGCACGAAGTAAATGTACAAAATTAAAAGTATTACATTCAAGTACCATCGGTTGTAAAAGATATTCAACACAACCAACGCACATAGGACAGGTATTAAAAATACGTTCTGATTCATGGCTTTGATTTTTTACGCCCTCTACCATCGTGAGGAACAAAGTCAGTAGGTAATGATTCTTGCAAGGTTTTAACGCCTTGATTCATTATCATTTCGTAAGCCTTTTCAACGGTTTTTAATCCGTACACCCGTTTGAGTTGAAAGGCATACAACTTAACTTCTCTAGGTATGTCTATTTTCGTTTTTGATTGCATGGTTAGTTGAATTTAAATCAGCCCTTCATCCGAAAATGAATAATAGCTTTCTTCGGTTAAAATTAAATGATCTAACAACGTTAAGTCCATAACATTACAAGCATCTTTTACTTTATTAGTCAACTTAACGTCAGCATCAGAAGGACGCAAATTACCGCTTGGATGATTGTGTGCTAAGATAATTGCACTTGCACCGCACTTTAAAGCACCTGCCAAAACTATCTTAACATCGACAACCGTTCCTGCAATACCGCCCTGCGAAATTTTCATCCAGCCTATTGTATTGTTTGCCCGATTAAGATAAACAGCCATTGCGCTTTCGCAAAATTCCATTGTATCATCATCCCAAACTTGCTTAAAAAATGAGTAACAGTCTTTAGATGATTTTACTTTAATTTTCAAAGCATCAGATTTTTTGCGCCCTAAGTATAACTCAGGAGCATGAGTTTTGTAAGTTTTCATAAGTGTATTTAATTGGTTTGCTCCCCGATTGCATTTCGCTTGCAACTAAGCCTATTCCATTAGGTCGGGGATGAATGTTAAGCCTCTACTTCGTCAGATTCAATTTCGGTTTCTACTTCACTTGGTTCTACTTCTGTTTTAGGCACATTAATCATTACAGGCATAAGCAACATCATTCTATGGTAAGAACGTGTAACACAAGCCCTATTTGGTGCGCTTAATTCAATGTTTAACTCATCACCTATATTGCTTTTAAATAACTCTAGCATAAAATTGTAGTTGAACGCTATTTGAAAGCCTGTTTCAGCATTAAATTCACAAGGAATTTCAACTTCCATATAACTACTATTGTCAATATCTTGACCTATAACCGTTAAGCCTGTTTCGGTCTTTTCAAAAACGACTTGCCTAGTTGATCGAGAAGTAGCGTTTTTGACCATATCAATAGCACCGAACAAAACCGCCCTACTCACATTTAGCAGTAGTGGATTATTTTCAGGTATAACAGCTTTATAGTTTGGATATTTGCCATCAATAAGTCTGGTGTAAATCACTAAATCACCGTAATTAAGCACACCGTTTTTTCATCAAAACTGAAATTAACAGCTACGTTATGCAATTTCATTGACTTAATGATAGATGCAATGATATTTGGACTACCTACAATACATTCAAACTCTTCTACGTCCTTTGAACATACACCCAAACTTGCTTCATACAGTCTATGAGTATCAGTAGCAACTACATCAAAGCAGCCGTTTTTATTGGTTAAGCATACGCCCGACATAACGGGTCTTAACATATCGCTACTTACAAATTTCGCAGCCTCAATCAATTCATAATTCAAAGCAGCACTAAAATTTAGTTCTTTGGGATTATCTAATTC
>CAYGRX010000137.1:0-5376 GCA_964352365.1 uncultured Rickettsiales bacterium | reverse complement strand
CCATTAGATATGTCTAAAATCCAGCCGTGAACTTCAAGATCACCTCTATCTACAGCTTCTTTTATGTAATCATATGATAATAGGTTTCTAATAGATATTCTAACTGCCTCAATCTCCAACTCACGTGACTGATCTACAATATTATCGGTGCGTTTTTTGACCAAATCCCTAACTTTATCAAGTGGCTTTAAATAATTTTTAAGCTCCTTCAACCCATCATCTAACAACAAAGACCTGATACCACCGCAATCCGTATGCCCCATAACCGCAATATGTTTTACCTTCATAACCTTCACGGCCAGCTCAAGAGTTGCGGCTTCTGTCTCACGTTGTAGCGCACTAACTGAAGTGCCTTTGACCAATGCAGCAACATTACGCATTATAATCGCCCTTCCCCTCGGAATCCCGAGATCTTTAACTGGGTCTTTACGAGCATCGACACAACCAATCAAAAGCATCTCTGGATTATGATCAGGAAATATCTCCCCCTTAGAGGCAACTCTAGTGTCTATTTTCTGTAAAATATTTTCAATTATGCTCATTTACGATATGAATAATTTGTGGTTATGTATAATTTGTGATATCATTAATAATGAAAAATATTATTTTAATATCACTTTTTGCCATTACATTGCAAGGATGTAGTTTCTTCAAATGGATAAACGACAAATCTTATGAATGGGGAAAGAGCATGCCTGTTAAAGATGGTTATGAAAGATGTGAAGGCAATAACTTCTGCTAAATGCAATTAAGGTTAATCTTTTTTGCAGATTTCATAACCTATCCAAATTAGTATCAAGCCAATAAATTCACCTATATAAAGCGCTTCAACATATCCAAATTTTGCATATGAACCGCCTATTCCCGGCATTATAGCACCAACTGCTATAAATATATTCCCTATAGCTCTATTTAATTTTTCACGTGATTTATAATATTTATAGGCACTGAAAAATGCACCACCAATTAAAAATATTGCCGCATATATGTTAATAAATGGAGTAATTAACCTAACCCACTTCCAAACTAAAATATCACCAGAAGGTTTAAAATGGTCCATAACTGAAACATCAGCAGGAGAAAGTATTATTAAGATTGAAGTTATTATTATAACTGGGACTGTGATTGCAGAGAGTATATTGGCTTTTTTACGTGATAAATGAAGATATACCGAACCTTGTGCAAGAGGGTATCCACCAAGAATTGCACCAGCAATATACCAAGCTTTATTCAAAAATACGGAGTTACCAACAAGGGTTATTGCACCTTCTAATCCAGTACCTAAACCATACGTAAAAACGCCTAGCGCCCACCATCCGATATGTGGTTTTCTACCTTTTGCGAAATAATGCCTCAGAAGAAAATAAAGAAATAATACTGAAATTACAGTTGTAACTATTGGAATATAATGAACCCAATGCTCTTGATCAAACATATTAAAATCGCTTTTTATAATTTAATTATGCAGCGATAGCTTGACCATCACCAACGTTATTCTTTTTAGCAATTATAAAATTATATGCAAGATAAGTGAATGGAAAAATTACTATAAGATATGAAAATACATCACCATAAATACCTTCAGCAAATTCTTCAGTCACAATATGGAACCAATCATTATTTATGAATGGAAGTGCAGAAACTTCCGAAAGCTCATGAAGGCCATAAATAACTAGGTGAATAGTAAATAAAATTAAGAAAACAGAGGTTATCTTCAGCAATTTGCCAATATTTATAAGATGGCTATATTTAATCCAAACGAAACCAAGCGCAAATGCGAATATAACCCCTAGAGTTGCACCAATATACATTTGAACTGGCTCAGACTCATAAGCAATTACACTCATTAAAACTGCCACTTCAAAACCTTCCCTTGAAACCATGATTAATGAAAATAAAAATACACCAAGATACTTCCAAAAACCCTTCTGAGAACCTGCTAAGTCCATTCTATTTTCTAGATTTTTTTTGAATTTCTTCGCATTCATACTAACATATACTGTTAAGCTAGCTACTAAAACAGCCGCAATTATAGCCATCCAACCTTCAAATTGAGGCGTGTCAGTATATGATTCAAGTATGCCACCTAAAAGGTAGCTAAGGCCTACAGCAGCAATCACCCCTACAAAAAGTGGTGTTAACAAGTGCTTCCTTCCCGTTTGAGACAAATACCCTGCCGCAATTGCAACAATTAGAAATGCTTCAATTCCTTCCCTGAAGGCTATAAGTAGTGATTCCACCATTTTGTATCTCAATAATTTATATAATTGATGCAATATATGATAATGATTATCAATGTCAAAGAAATAATTGCTTAATATAACTTAAATTTTCGCTATTTATCATTGCCTAACTTAGTGCAAATCTCTTTCTCGCAGCAAGGTTTTAAAGAACCCGCATTTTTTACTAGTAAGTAAGTTGCCGATAAGAATATCAAGCAAGCCATTATGAATAATGCCCCTCCATCCCCCTGCACTTCTATGCCAAGTGGTGTAAACAAGTGAAAGCTGATTGCTCCAGCCATAATACAAACCGCTCCAAATGCTCCTAAAAATAACATACAAGGTTTTTTAGCAAACAACCCAAATAGTAAAAATATTGATGTAACAAGCTCTGCAAAACCTATTACATATTGGTTAAATATACCTGGTATTAGTGGAGGCAAAAATAGCGCAGGCAACCCTAGTGTTAACGCCCATTCATTCAGCGTTTGAAATATATGCATTGTTTCAGCTGCATCCGTAAATTTAAAAAATAACGACTGTATAAAAACAAATGATATAAACAAAATCAAGATTGGTTGGATATATTTTTTCATGGCAAGATGTAACTTTTTTATATATAGCAGTGAATTAGTTTGTAACTTAACTTAATATATTTTTTGGAGAAAACAAATGTTTAAGAAATTTCTAAGCCTTACGGTTATTTTAACCTTGGGAGCATGTGTAACGGCAAAACACAACTCAAATAGCGAAGTAAATATTGATACTATAGATGATGTTGCAAGAGTAGCTATTAAAGGATATGACCCAGTTGCATACTTTAAAGCTAGAAAAGCAATTAAAGGGCATAAGCAAATTAGCAGTAACTGGAATGGAGCAAACTGGTTTTTTGCTTCACAAGATAATAAAAATGCTTTTGAAATAAACCCATCAAAATACGCACCTCAATATGGCGGATATTGCGCATATGGCGTTTCCGTACCAGAAACTAAAATTGATATCGACCCAAATGCTTGGCATATTAATAAAGGCAAACTATACTTAAATTATACACCAGAAACTCAAGTAATTTGGTTAGAAGACAAAGAAAGTCACATTGAAGATGCTGACAAAATTTGGCCAAAAATAAAAAATGATTAATAAGGTTAATTATAAATTTAAACGGTTAGATTTGTGGATTACTTAGATATTGCATCATATATCGGAACTTTAGCATTCGCAATTAGTGGAATCATAATTGGTATACGAAAAGAATTTGATATTATGGGCGTATTCATCCTAGCCTTCTTAACATCATCTGGCGGAGGTGTTTTAAGGGATGTTTTACTAGACAAAAAACCAGCAATATTTGAGAATCAATCCGTTTATATAATAATTATTATACTGATTTTAATTTTCAAATTTTTACGATCAAAAGATATAATCAATAAGCTCGAAGGCACTTTTACGTTCAGGACAAGTGACACAATTGGCTTAGTCGCATTTGCTATCAGCGGAGGAGAAACAGCAATTTTAATGGGGAGTAATTTATTTACAGTTATTATTATATCATTCCTAACTGCTGTTGGCGGTGGAATAATTAGGGATATGTTGGTAAATGAAGTTCCAGTAATTTTAAAAGCTGGATTTTATGGCTCTAACGCTGCTTTAATTGGCCTAATGTTATATATTTTAAACCAATATGGGATTGAACAAGCTACCTATATTACAGTCACTTTCCTATTTGGAATTGTCACTAGATATTACGCTGTAAAAAGAAACTTCCACCTACCAAAAATATAATTAAATTACAATATATGAGTAACTTAGAGAAAATATCTAAGAGAAAGGCTTTTTATGTATCTGGCTTTGACCCAAGAGGAGCAAGGCAATATTTTCATATGTTTAAGGAAGAATCCAAAAAGCAAGCAGAGTTATCTGGATATGAAATAACCACAAGCAAACGAAGTAAGAAAATTGATCACCTCTCTAACTGGAATGTAAAACTTAAAGAAGGTGATTCAACAGTACTAACAGAATATAATTTCGCGTGCTGGGATGACTTAATTAGAGAAATTTGGATTAAAAATATATTTTTACTGACCCTCGCAAGCTTAGCATTATATATTTGCTATTTATTCACCGGTGTTTTCTTCCGTGTAAAAAATATGGGCAAGAACTCATTCATAATTATTTTCATGCCAATAACAGTTTTATTATTTTTTATTTATACCTCATATTTAATTGCTAATTATAGCTATGAATTATCTAATAGCTTAACCCTCGCAAGCCTTGTCTTTTTAGGAGCATATTATTTAATCGCAAAGTTAGAAAAGATCTTAAGCGTGTTTTGGATTTTAAGAACACACTTATTTTGTGGATATTTTGGCCTTAGAAAAGATGATAAATTTGAAAAAAGGATTGGTGAAATTTCAAACTCTATAAAAGCCTCAATTCAAAAAGAGAAAGTTGATGAAATTCTGTTTGTTACCCATAGCGCAGGCGTAATATATGGGGCTTCAATAATATATAGATTTTTGAAAGACAACCCCAATATACTAAAAAAGGTAAAGATTTTAAATGTTGGCCAATGCTACCCGATGACTACCTTCATGCCTTGGGCAGGCAAATTTAACAGTGAGTTGGCATTTTTAGCGGCGCAGGAAAATTTGTATATTTTAGATATCGCCTCACCAGTTGATGGAGCATGTAACAGCATATCCGACCCATTTCACAGAGTAACTGAAGAAGTTAAATGCACCGTTAAAAAGATGTCCCCTAAATTTCACCTAATGTTTGATAAGAAAAAATATAGATGGATAAAACGCAATAAATTTAGAATTCATTTTCAGTATTTAATGGCTCCCCACAAAAAGGTGGATTATGATTACTTCAAGCTGGTTTGTGGGCAATATGATTTTTTAGAAAACTTTAAAGAATAAATTTGATAATTAAGTTTAGGTAAAAACTAGAATGAGCGAAGAGCAAAAAAACAAATGTCCATTTTCAGGCTTTGTTCCGCCCTACCCTAAACCTAATAAAAATAAAACCTCTCTAGCAAAAAGATTTTCAAAAGGCTTGAACTCATGGTTACATATTCTTTTTGAAAAAAGCTACTCAATGAAGCTTGGCCATGTAAAACTGCCAAAAGCTGATCTTTACATGCCTTGAGAGC
>CAYGRX010000136.1:0-5384 GCA_964352365.1 uncultured Rickettsiales bacterium | reverse complement strand
TTGTATTACTTTGCAATGTAAAAATAAATTAAAATGCTGTTATCCTATAATCAAGCCGTTCTTCACCTAGTAGAATTAAGAAAGTCTAAAAACATTTCTCAGCGAAAGATTACCAAGATGCTTAAATCTAGCTCTGTTACTATTAACCGCTTCGAGAACGACATTGATTATTCAAACCTAAACCTACTTATCAGGTATGGCAAGGCTCTTGGGGTAACGCCTTATTTTTCAATTCAGGATAATGAAAGTGTAAAATCTTCTTAACCGTTACGCCGTACCAAACACCGTTTCTTTTTGAAGGCACACCTAACTCAATTAGTTTATTGGCAATGCTGTTGTACGTCCATCCTTTGTCATAGAGTTTTTTAATGGACTCAACAACCGACATTTCTTTTTCGTTAGTAACTAGCATCTTATTTTTAGTTGTCGTGTCAACTATTTTATCCTTGCCGTATGGTGCGTGTGATGTAGCCATAGAATTTCTACGTCTGTAAGTCATAGTATCTTTAGTCCTTATACTTACATTCATGCGTTCTATCTGAGCATATTTTAATTGGTCTACAATCATCGAAAATCCCATAATTGTATTTAAGTCAAAGGCTTCTCCGTAAAGGTTAGAAACATATACCTTGATATTGAGCTCTTGCATTTCATGTAAAGTATTAAGCCCATCACGTAAATCCCTAAAGAACCTTGACATATCAGGCGATGCTATGGTGTCTATCTTTCCCGAAAGCAGGTCTTGATACATTCTTTTACCTTCGGGTCTTTTGAATAAGTCTATTCCCCCCGATACGTCATTGTCAGAATATATATCAATGAGTTCATGGTTGTAATAATCGCAGAACTGCTTTGCTTTTTCTCTGTACCTGTCAAGACTGTTTTTTTGATCGTCCGTACTTACTCTAATGTACCAGCCTGTTTTGTTTTTCATAGGGTTTGTTTTAAGAAAGTTTTGTTCGGGTTATATTAGTTGTTTTGATGTAGTGGGAGTGTTTAAGTTGTTATAAAGTAGTTGGCAACAACCTTAAAAAGACAGCGTGCCTTGTTTGATAGTGTGCTGTATTCTTTCAATTGCCAGTTCTAAATAATGAGTATCCATTTCGATACCCGTAAGAGTTAAATTCATTTTATCCAGTTTGTTTGCCTTGTCAACTGCTAAAGCAATACTTCCCGAACCAAAATGAGTATCCAGTATTTTATCACCTTGTTTGGCATAGTTTCTAATACACCATTCATAAAGTTGTATCGGTTTTTCATTCGGGTGTATTCGTTCTTGTTTGTTTTTCATATTCTGCTGAAGCATTCCTTGCCATTTCCATTTGAATTTTCGCACGGCAGTATTAAATGAAGTCCAAGCGAGTTCGCAATCAGCAAAATCATTTTCTCCATTGTCTTTATCCCAAACAATCCAACAACTACTATCAAATGGAATTTTGCTAATAAAATGGTTTGCACCCCAAACAATTTGGTTTTTACTTATTCGTTTAAGTTCATTCCAATATTCAGCTTCAGGGGCGGTTAAATCATTACCCGAATATGCTTTATAATTTTTGCTTGTGGCAATCATACTTCTTGTATGGTTTTTGCTTCCATCTTCACCAATTCCATAAGGCACATCAACTATTGCCAAATCAAATTCTTTATTCTTAAATTGTCGCATTATCGGCAAACAATCCGAACTAAAAAGAGATAAAAAAGGCAATTGGTAACACGGTATAAAACCAATAGCGGTTTCCGTGCTAACTTGTAAGTCCGTGCCTGTGTTTAAGTGTGTCATAATTCGATAGTTTTGTGTTTCAAAATCCGCTACTGGTCTTATATTTAACGTTAGCCACCATTTGAATCTCGCATACTTTTGATGGTTTCAATTAATTCATCGGGTAGTTGTTCAAATGTAAATAGTTCGTAAACACCTTCTTCTTCGGTTTCTTTGAACCAAAAAGGTAAGTATCTATATACACTGCCTTCTGCTGTAATTACAATAGTTCCTATGTTATTAAATAGGACGGTCTGTTCTTTTGGAAATTTAACTTTCATAATAAACGGTAGCTAACAAAGTATATAGCACATAGGCTGTCAGCCATTTTTGAAACTATGTGCGGTTATTAAATTATTTTCTCTTTTACTTAGGTCTGTGATTGGCTACGTACTATATTCAAACCATTACCCACAACTCACCTCCTTCAACTTGATTTTAGCTGCTGTGAGTTCTGAATTGTAGAAGTCAATTAGCGGACTTGATTTCTCATTAGCCTTTTTGCTTTCAACTTCTAAAATGTAGTCAAGGAGCATATCAACTTTTTCCGACTTGGTTTTACCTTCTGAGGATATGTTAAATCCTGCTTCGATTGCTGTTATCATAGTTTAGTTTGTTTTAAATTCAGCTTGCTGCATTATCTTTTTTAATTCAGATTTGTTTTTGATAAGCAGTCTAATATTCGTGTTGTACTTGCCTTTGAAATTACAATGATTAGGGTAGTTTTTTCCTACTTTCTTTAATTGCAAACTAAGTGTTAAATCTCCTTTTTTGTATTCAACCCAATGAGAGTATGTTTTAATTTCCTCAAACTTCAACTCCCACCCCAATGATTCGATATCGTCTTTGGCTAGGTGTTTTACTCTGCATTTGTTTTGCCTTATTGCTTCACAAATAGTAGGTAAACCTCCATCAAAAATACCCGATGCTTGAACGCCGTATTTGCATTTAATATACTTTGTTGCATAATGCGTTTCTATTTTCGATTCAGGACTACTAAAATCTATAATAGAAAATCCAGTAGAAGGAATAATTTCGTATTCAAACCCATAATGAAATTCTTCGATTTCGGGCGTATAATATTTTTCTTCCATAGTTACTTGTTTAGTGTACCACAAATGTAATACATTATAATTAATAAACAACCCTTTTGGAAATTATTTTTGCTCGATGCCTTTAGATATTACCCATAAGACAAAAACGCAAAAAGCTAATAGTAGAATAAACTCGGATTGCTGTTCTATGTTCATATTGATTCGTCTTGATTGAAGTACAGATAAACCAAAAATAGTGCAAGACCTAACAGCAAAACACCTTGTACGTTAAGATTTGAGCAGTAACTTATAAAGTCAAGGAGTAAAGGTTTTGCCATGTATGCAAAGTTAGTATTTAACTACTTTGATTTTGCCACATTTTTTACAAATTAAGACTTCTGTTATTTCTCTATGGATGCTAATGTTTACAAGAGGCTTAAACCAATAGAACGTATTTTCAACAATGTTTTTTTCAGACCATTCAACTTCATTCTTATCATGCACTTCCCAATGATGTCTGCAACTTATTTTTTTGAAAAGTTCTTTCATACTATCTGTTTTAGTAAAATTATCATTTTTTAGAGTTACTTAATACTAAGTAGTTCAATTCTGCTTTACTGCAATAAGATATTTCATCAACTAAAGAAGTAAAGGAAGAAGTTAAAGACTCAAAAATAACTCCTTTAAAACCTACAAAATGCCCTTTATTAGCCATTCTAAAGTTAAAGAGTTCGTTTCTGTTGTTGAATTTAACGCCAGTATGCTTCAA
Source organism: uncultured Rickettsiales bacterium (assembly GCA_964352365.1). Classification (GTDB taxonomy): domain Bacteria; phylum Pseudomonadota; class Alphaproteobacteria; order Rickettsiales; family UBA8987; genus CAYGRX01. The sequence goes on along the minus strand of CAYGRX010000136.1, from coordinate 1,822 downwards.
TCTCCTTGTTCTTTGGATTAAACATCTTTTAAGCCTGTTAGCCCCTGTTTGGGTTGCTTTACGGTTAAAAGTTTTAGCCATTTTATCACATGATATAACGACTTGTTTTTGAATGTTGGCAGTTATGTTTATGATATCGTTAGGTAGAAGTAGCTTGTGGTAGTTAGAAACGTGCGGATATTTTTTCGGATCAATAATATAATCGACCATTGAAACGGAAGTTGCTTTTGTAAAAGCTTTTTTCCTCTTAGTATTTACGTTACAGGTTTTAAGTACTTTGTTTACTTTTTTTCTAATGATATAAAGTTGTTGGCTTTCTAGCCTTTTCAGGTAGGTGTCCTCGACTGCTTTTTGAGGGTTTTGAGAGAATGTTTTAAGTGGAATGTATGCTGTTTTGAACCTAGCGATTCCGTTATTGAATATTTTATGTTTTTCTGTGTTGCACCCCAAGAACTTCATTAGCTTTTCTGTTGAGCATAGGAAGAACTTTTTATCTTTTTTCTTTATTAGGTTAATAGCTTTTAGTTGCGCTATGTGCCTTCTAAGGGTTGGTTCAGATATGTTGAGGTGTTTTGCTATTGACTGAATGGTTTTTCTGTCAGCATCAAAGCAATGATGTTGTTTAAACCACAATCCTTTGAGCATGATAAGCGAAAGGATAGCTTTTTCTTGGTATCTAAACTTTTGTTGGTAAAGATACTTGTGTAGGTCAACGGGAAGGGGTGTTAAAAAATCAAAACCCCCAACATCACATGGACGCTGAGGGCTTGAAAAAGAATAGGAAGATGATGTATTGTTTGCGAAAACTCCTGTAAAATGCCTGCACTTTAAAGAACTTACACCACCTTCACAACTTTTAATATTTTCTTGTACTGACATTGCAATAATGAGTTTTCGCTACCGCAAACATACAAAATAATGTTTTACATTTGCAATGCATGATAGCAAAAAAAAGAAAATATCGAGTTTCTAATGTCAACTACAATGCAGGGGCTATTGCAGAAGAAATATCAAACACATTAGATATTTTTAGAATCGACTTCTTTAATAACATCGAGTACCTTTTAAAGTACACAGGATTAAAACGTGCTTCATTCCACAAAGAAATGAGAAGGCATGGTGTTAAAAGCTCACTACTAGCCCTAAATAAAATCAGAGATAAGAAAGTATTTAACTTCGACCTTTACATAGTTGGAGCAGCAGCGCATATATTCAAAGTTCCAATTAAGGTTATCCTAAACATGGATATAGAGAAAAAAGAACTCGACCTAGAGCCTTATGGACTTTATGAAAATTGTTATACAGGTAGAAAATATAAAGCAGATGGGGTCAAGTATTCATCAGAACAAGTGGAATCAGAAGGTAGGTCAATGATTAAGAAAATTAGAAAGGTAGCACAACGAGATAGGGATAATGCGGTATTAAAGGCAAACAGCCCAGAGCCGATTTGGAGTTTTTGGATGGAGTTTGACAAAACAGGAAGCTAAGTATGTTTAGAAGCGGAAGATGGATTCATAAAGAACCCGAATACGATAAGATGTCCGAAACCGAAATACTTAGGTATTTTGAACGAGAACAAAAAAGATATGATAACGGGTATCAAGGAATAGATGGTGATTACTATATGTATCTCACTCAATTCACTATCCGAAACAGAACAACGGGAGTACACCTATTCCCTAAGATGCGTGAAGCCGATAGAGAACAAATATTTCCTTGGCTAAAAGAAGTTGAGAAAAAGAATCGTGATGGTATGTGGATTACCCAACGTGGAGCAGGAAAGTCAACGATAGCCACAGGTTTTTTACCGTTAAAGACTGCA
>CAYGRX010000135.1:0-5388 GCA_964352365.1 uncultured Rickettsiales bacterium | reverse complement strand
GTAGTAACTGAAGTTTTACCAAACGGTAATTTAGTAATTTACGGCAGTCAAGAAGTTCGAGTAAATTATGAAATTAGGCAACTTACCGTTCAAGGTGTAATTAGACCTGAAGATATTGACCCTAAAAATGAAATTGCTTACAGTCAAATTGCAGAAGCTAGAATTTCATATGGAGGCAAAGGCGTGATAAATGACGTTCAACAACCTAGGCTAGGCTCTCAGATGGCGGATATAATGTCGCCTTTTTAAATTTTTCTGGTTAAAAGATTGAGCTTAAAAAATTTTGAGTTATTTTAACTTCATGCATAATAAACTAAAATATAGCCACCTAGAAAAAGGTGACATTGTTGAAATTCTTGCCCCAGCTTATGGGGTTCATGAAAGAGATTTAAAAAAAATTTGCGAGTATATTGAATCTATTGACTTAGTACCAAGAGTTCACCCAGACTTTATGGAAGGTGATATAATTTGCTCTGGCACAGTTAAAAATAGGTTTAACCAACTTAAGCAAGCACTTTACGCAGAAGATTCAAAGGCAATATGGTGTGTAAAAGGTGGAAGTGGAAGCCCACAACTAATCCCCCTACTCTCAGAACTAGAGCCACCAAAACAAGAAAAATTATTCATCGCATTTAGTGATATTACCTCAATCCACTTTTTCCTAAATCAAAACTGGGGATGGAAAACTGTTCACGGGCCTATATTATGGCAGATTGCAAGGCAACGCATAAACGAGCAAAGCATAAAGCAAATTGAAAATTTAGTTTTTGGCAGGGATATTAGAAACGAGTTTGAACTAACTCACATTTCAGAAAACATTAAGCCGCAAAAGTTAGAATGTGATTCAATAATTGGTGGAAATTTAAAACTAGTTCAATGTTCGATAGGTACAATTTGGCAAATCCAACCGAAAAATAAAGTGCTTTTATTTGAAGATATCAACGAAAAACCCTACCAATTAGATAGAATTTTAACCCATATTTTACAATCCAAGCTTTTAGATGGCGCTTCTGCAATTATATTTGGAGACTTTGAAGGCGGCGATGAAGAAATGGATATGGATTTAATATTTGAAGTGCTAAAAAGATTTGCAAACCAAACAGATATCCCAGTTTTCCAGACTTCTGGCATAGGTCATACCGAAACAAATTATGCAGTTTGGTTCGGAGAGAAAGTTATTATTAACGTTAATGATGATGGCGCTTCAAAGCTAACCACGTCAAAATAAAGATAGAAATTATATAAAATTTTAACTAAATTTTATTTTGTTAACCTTTTATTAACCTTTGTGCCCTATAATAGAACATAGGGATTAACAGAGGGAAAAATTATTATGGAAACGAAAGTTATGCCAACAGACTTGCAGAAAGAAATGTATAAAGATTATATGCATTTTTATGATATCGCAGACAATGTTATTGAAATAGCAAAAGAATTTAGTGACGTTTCACTTGATATCGTTGATGATGTTGAAGTTTTAGTAGACACAATTGAAAAAAATTCAGAAACATTAATAGATGGCTTGATGGATTACACGCAAAGCGGAAAACCTTTAGCTGGTATGAACAAGCTTAAAATGGAAAAAGCTGTAAAAGAAATTAATGAGAATTTTGAAAAATTCTTAAAAGTAGTTAAAGGGGAAAAATAATGAGTACTGATTTACAAGATGTTAGAGATAGCGCAGCACAGAGAGTTGAAGGATTTATGGCTCATTGTTCAAAATGTGAAAATGGATTAGAAAAAGCACATATGCAAAGTGCTGACCATGGCGCACCTACGAATGAAAAAGCTGGTATGCAGGTTTAAGTATAAATTATCCAGCTACACTCATAGCCTTTATAACCTCAAGAACATTTTTACGCTTTGCAGGGTCAGTGATTTTATAATACTCCCTAACAAGGTTTATTGTTTCTTTAGATTCAAATATATCTTGCTTAACAAAAGTAGCAGATTCATCTTCATTAAATGCAAAAGCAGACGATTCAGAGTTTAAATTAGCATCCTCAGCAATAATCGGATCAAAGAAAATTTTCACGTCTACATTGAGTATTTTTGAGAAGTCGAAAAGCCTACTAGCGCTAATTCTATTAACACCTTTTTCATACTTTTGAACTTGCTGGAATGTAATACCAGCCTCACTCGCTAGGGAGTCTTGACTAATACCCTTAACATTTCTAAGCTGCCTAAGTTTTTTACCTATCAGTATATCTTTATTTGTTGCAACCATAACTTGTAGTTGAATTTTAAATTTTTTCTAAATCGTGAGTTGTCTCAAAATAAAACACTTCGGGCCTTATTACATCTTACAACAAGATAATGCAAGTAAAATATAGCTAATCTAGCTACAAGCCTTATTAAATCAGGCTAAAACCTTAAGATCGCTATAGAAAAAGTTTTTATAAGATAGTTATAAAGTAAATTTATCACCAAGATAAACATCTTTAACTGCTTTTGATTTTACTATTTTTTCCGGAGTACCCTCCTCCAATATCAAACCATCATGAACAATATAAGCTCTATCAACAATGCTAAGAGTTTCCCTAACATTATGATCAGTTATCAAGACGCCAATTCCACGGTCTTTAAGTTTAGCGATTAAATTTCTAACTTCACCAACAGCGATTGGATCAATACCAGCAAGAGGCTCATCCAACAACATAAAAATTGGATCAGATGCAAGAGCACGGGCAATTTCCACCCTTCTACGCTCACCACCAGAAAGTGCGACTGCAGGAACATTCCTCAAATGCGTGATTGAGAAATCTGCAAGCAATTCCTCAAGTTTATTATGACGAGTAATTGAAACTGGCTCTGTAGTTTCCAATATAGACATGATATTTTCCTCGACAGTAAGTCCACGAAAAATTGAGGCTTCTTGTGGAAGGTAGCCCAACCCCATGCGTGCGCGCTGATACATTGGAAGAAAGGTTACATCTTTGCCTTTCAAACTAATTTTACCATAATCTGGCTTTATTAAGCCCATCACCATATAGAATGTTGTTGTCTTCCCTGCCCCGTTAGGACCAAGTATACCTATAGCCTCACCTGGACTAAGCGAAAAACTGATATCTCTGACCGCAGGCTTATTACCATAGGTTTTACCTAAATTTTCAACCACTAAGCCAGCTTGGTCAGCAGTTAGCTTCTTCTTTATAGGTCTTTTTACCATTTCTAGCGCATTCCTTAAAAACTTTGACTTGTTAGCTATAACTATTAAATAAATGCTAGAAAAATTACAATCTATAAAGTAAAAAATCTATTCAGAATTAAATAGTGGAAAACTAAATGGTCACAGTTACATTACCAGACGGTAGCAAAAGAGAATACGATAATAATGTTAGCGCATATGATGTCGCAAAAAGCATTGGCGAAGGTTTAGCAAAAGCAACTATTGCCGCAAAAATTGATGGCTTACAAGCGGATGCGTATATACCGATTGAGAAGGACTCTAACATTTCAATTTTAACATTGAATGATGAAGAAGGCTTGGATGTGATGCGCCATACTTTAACTGCACAAGTTTTAGCCAAAGCATTAAAGGAACTATATAAAGGCACTAAGCTTGCTATTGGCCCAACTATTGATAATGGCTTTTATTATGACGTTGAATCAGATCACAAGATCAGCACAGATGATTTTGAAAAAATTGAAGCGAAAATGCGTGAAATCATCAAAACTGAAGCTAGTGTAACTCGCAAAATGCATGATCGCGCAGAAGCAATTGAGATTTTTAAAAAACGGGGTGAGGAATATAAAGTTGATATCATTGAAAGAGCATCAGATGATGACACAACTGAAGCTGGTAAAATTTCACTATATCATCAAGGGGGAGAAGGTGACTTCATTGATTTATGTAGGGGCCCTCACCTAACAAGCTTAAAACAAATTCCTATAGATGGGTTCAAGCTAACAAAAGTTTCAGGCGCATATTGGCGCGGTGATGCTGATGGCAAACAATTACAAAGAATTTACGGCACAGCTTGGCCTAACAAAAAGGCTTTAAACAAATATCTAACAATGATTGAGGAAGCTGAAAAACGCGACCATAGAAAGTTAGGTAAAGAGTTAGACCTTTTCCACATTCAGGAAGAAGCTGTTGGTCAAGTTTTCTGGCACCATAATGGATGGGCATTATTTAGAAAGCTTGAAAGCTATATAAGGGAAAAGATTTTTGAAAAAGGCTACACCGAAGTTAAAACACCAATTTTGGTTGATAGAGTTTTATGGGAAAAATCTGGTCATTGGGAAAAATTCCGTGAAATGATGTTCACATCTGGAGATGATGCTGATGAAAAGATTCTAGCAATCAAACCAATGAATTGCCCATGTCATGTGCAGATTTTTAACCAAGGGACTGTGAGCTATAAGGACCTACCAATTCGCATGAGTGAATTTGGTAGCTGCCATAGAAATGAGCCAAGTGGCGCGCTACACGGCTTGATGCGTGTTCGTGGCTTCACGCAAGATGACGCACATATTTTCTGCACAGAAGGGCAAATTGAGACTGAAGTTGTGGAATTCTGCAAATTACTCCTTTCCGTTTATAAAGAGCTTGGCTTTGAAGAAGTTAAGGTAAAATTTTCTGATAGACCAGAAGTTCGTGCAGGTGATGATTCCACTTGGAACAAATCTGAAGAAGCGCTAAAAAATGCGGTTGAAGCAACAGGTTTAGAATGGACTTTAAACCCAGGTGAAGGTGCGTTTTATGGCCCTAAATTGGAATTTGTTTTAACTGATGCACTTGGCCGTGATTGGCAGTGCGGAACTTTGCAGGTAGATTTCGTGTTGCCAGAAAGGCTAGATGCGAACTATATTGGCTCTGACGACAAAAGACATAGACCAGTTATGCTTCATAGAGCAATTTTAGGTAGCTTCGAAAGGTTCATCGGTATTCTAATCGAAAATTACGGTGGAAAATTTCCGCTATGGCTTGCACCTAAACAAGTAAAGGTTTGCACGATAACTGACGAGCAAAATGACTATGCTGAACAAGTGGTAAATCAGCTTAAAGCCATTGGTATAGAAGCATCTGCAGACTTAAGAAACGAGAAAATAAGTTACAAAATCCGCGAACATATGGCGGCAAAAGTTCCAGTAGTTTTCACAGTTGGCAACAGGGAAATGGAAGAGAAAAAAGTAAATGTGAGAAGATTAGGCTCAAAAAAACAAGAAACACTTGATTTAAATGAGTCTATTGCTAGATTACGTGAAGAAATTGACACTAAATCAATTTTTAAAGGTGATAGTTAGTAACTATTTCCATGATAATGGCGAAAATCAATAGATTTTAACCATTACAATTTTATAATTAAGGAGTATAAGTTTTACGTGAAGAAATATTCAACCGCGCCTTTCGGGCGAAAAGCAAGTAATTTTATACAAGGCGAC
>CAYGRX010000134.1:1016-5424 GCA_964352365.1 uncultured Rickettsiales bacterium | reverse complement strand
ATCCTACAAATGTTAGTGTTTTTACTAATAGCATTTTTACTTGGTTTAATTCTTGGCTGGCTGCTAAATCGTGGCCCGAAAGAAGAAAAAGAAAAGAAAGTTAAAAATAATAATGTGGCAGAAAGCATTATTAAAAATACTAACCAAAGCTTCAATAGAACCGCAATTCAGGACCCTGTAAAACCAGATACTAGTAAAATAGAAACTGTTAAAGTTGAAGATCAATTAAAGCCTGCCAGAGATCCAAAGCAAGAAGAGGTCAGAACCCAAGAAAAGCCTCTTGAGCCTGATAATGAAAAGGCACCAAAAGTGAATAAGATTTCTGATGAATATCAGGTTTCACTCAGCTCAGGAGAGATAGACTTAGATAGCAAAGTTGATTTAAAAGGTGAAGGCTATGGAGTTCAGAATATTGAAGGTATAGGCCCCAAAACAGCGGGGGAACTAAAAATAATTGGGATTCACAATGTTGCCGATCTTTTAAAAAATGCATTTAATAATAGCCAAAGAGACTATTTATCTAAACAACTAAAACTTCGCATTGATTTCATAAATAAATGGGCGAGTATGAGTGATTTACTAAGAATAGAAGGTATTGATCACCAATTCGCAGAATTGATAAGTTCTTCTGGTGTAAAAACAATCAAGGGCCTAGTAAAACAAGATGCTATTGATTTTGTGAAAAGAATGGAAGAAATAAACACCTCCCGTTCAAAGTTGATATCTCCAATTGTTCCAAATAATGAACAAGTATCGGATTGGATAGAACAAGCAAAGAGTATGAAAGAAGTTGTAACTTTTGATTAATATTTATTATCATTGCTCAAAAAACTAAATATTTGCTTGCACTCAGCTCAAAAATAACTATATTTGCGCTCCCGTTTATTCGGATTTGTAGCGAGAAGGCTTAATTTTATTTGGCTGCCTTAATCGCACTTTAGTAAAATTTTAACTCATAGGAGAGTAAAATGCCAAAACTTAAAACCAAATCAAGCGTTAAGAAACGCTTCAGCCTTACAGCAAAGGGTAAGGTGCGTGCAAACCAAGCTGGTAAACAGCATGGCATGAGAAAAAGACAGCAGAAAACAATCAGAAATCAAAGAGGAACTACTATCCTTAACGAAGCTGATTCAAGAGTTATAAAGAAGTTTCTTCCTTATGCTTAAGTGTTTAAAGCACAAGTTTTCAAAAGTTTAATTCAATAAAATATTCATAAATAATTAGGAGATATTATCATGGCACGTGTTAAAGGTGGAAAAACAACTAGGGCTCGTCACGCTAAAGTCATAAAAATGGCTAAAGGCTTTAGAGGAAGAAATAAAAACTGTTTTAGAGTTGCGGTACAGAAGGTAGAAAAAAGCCTTCAATATGCATATAGGGATAGACGTAATAAAAAACGTGATTTCAGAAGACTTTGGATTGTTAGAATCAACGCTGCGGCGAGATTAAACGGTCTAAAATATTCAGAGTTAGTTAACGGCTTAAGCTTAGCAAATATTGAAATTGATAGAAAAGCACTAGCTCAGATTGCTGTTGAAGCGCCTGAAACTTTTGCAACTATAGCTAAGCAAGCAAAAGAAGCTTTAAATAAGAAAGCTGCTTAGTTTTATACTTAAGTAGTTTAACTTTATATTTAACTTTAAACCTTTTATTTGAGGTAAAGAAGTGGGTTCATTTGAAGCTCAAATACAAGATAATAATAGTGATTTAAATTCTATTTTGGCTGAGGCACAAGAAAATATTTCTAATGCCTCAACCATTAAAGAACTTGAAGATATTAGGGTTAATTACCTAGGAAAATCAGGGGTTGTAACATCCCAACTTAAAACAATAGCATCACTTCCTGTTGAGGAAAAAAAGTCTTTCGGTGCTAATGTTAACATCTTAAAAAACAAGGTTTCTGATTTAATAACAGATAAAAAAGATAAACTTGAGGCGGATGCCCTAAATAAAGCATTATCTTCTGAAAGCTTAGATTTCACCATTGCGGGCAAACAAAGGCCTGCAAATAATGGTAGCATTCACCCGATTACTCAAGTTATTGAAGAAATAACTGAGATATTTGGAATTATGGGTTTTGAAGCGGCTATTGGACCTGAGATAGAAGATGATTATACTAATTTCACAGCTTTAAATATCCCTGAAAATCATCCTGCCCGTCAAATGCATGATACTTTTTATGTTGAAAGCCCTGAAGGTGATGATAAAACTTATGTTTTGAGAACTCACACTTCTCCTGTTCAAGTTAGAGTAATGCAGAACAGCAAGCCACCTATTAAAGTTATTGCGCCAGGAAGAACATTCCGTTGCGATAGCGACCAAACTCATTCGCCAATGTTTCACCAAGTTGAAGGCTTATATATTGCTGAGGATGTGGATATGGGAATGTTGAAAGGTTGTTTACAAGAATTTCTAGAAGAATTTTTTGGGGTTGATAATATCGAAATGCGTTTTAGAGCAAGCTTCTTCCCTTTTACCGAACCAAGTGCAGAAGTAGATATAAGATGTAACAAAAAAAATGGTCAAATTACAATTGGCGAAGGTGATGATTGGCTTGAAATTTTAGGATGTGGCATGGTTCATCCAAATGTTTTGAAAAATGCTAATTTAGACCCTACAAAATACCAAGGTTTTGCCTTCGGTATGGGGGTTGAAAGGCTTTCAATGCTAAAATATGGCATGAGCGATTTGCGTGATTTCTTTAGCTCAGATGTTAGGTGGCTTAAACATTATGGGTTTAAATCTTTTGATATTCCAAAGTTGATTTCTGGCTGGTAATAATATTTGGCAAGATGGCATCAGCCGTATACTAACTTTCCTTCTTTAACTTTATTTTCGGCAGTGATATAAGCTATTTTATTATAGAAAAACCTACTCGCATTGAACTATGACAAAAACTTTAAACCAAGTTAGAGCTTCTTTTCTTAATTATTTCAAGGAAAATGGGCATGAAATAAAATCATCAGCACCTCTAGTACCACATAATGATCCAACTTTAATGTTTGTAAATGCGGGAATGGTACCTTTCAAGAATGTTTTTGCAGGTAGAGAGCATATAAAGACAACATCAGGTGAAATTGCAACAAAAGTAACTAGTAGCCAAAAATGTGTAAGAGCAGGCGGGAAACATAATGACCTTGATAATGTAGGGTACACAGCTCGTCACCACACATTTTTTGAAATGCTAGGTAACTTTAGCTTTGGTAATTATTTTAAAGAACAGGCAATATTTCACGCTTGGGAATATTTAACCAAAACTCTTGGTTTACCCAAGGAAAAGCTTTTAGTGACGGTTTATCACACTGATAATGAAGCCTTCAATTTATGGAAAAAGATTGCTAACCTACCGGACGAAAAAATTATTAGAATTGCAACAAGTGATAATTTCTGGGCTATGGGTGACACTGGTCCTTGCGGGCCTTGTAGTGAAATTTTTTATGATCATGGCGAGAATATTGCGGGTGGCCCCCCAGGAAGCGCTGAAGAAGACGGTGATAGGTTCATTGAAATTTGGAACTTAGTTTTCATGCAATTTGAAAAGCTTGATGACGGAACACAAATTGACCTACCAAACCCATGTATTGATACAGGTATGGGCTTAGAGAGAATCACCACAATTATGCAAGGTGTTTACGATAATTATGATATTGATCTGTTTCAAAATTTAATGATCAACAGTAAAAATATTACTGGAAGCACTAGCCCTAAAAAGAATTTCTCTCATAGAGTTATCGCAGACCACCTTCGCTCAACAAGCTTCTTAATTGCTGACGGTGTATTACCAAGCAATGAAGGTAGAGGATATGTTTTACGTAGAATTATGCGCAGGGCCATGCGCCACTGCCATGGCTTGGATAACCAAAACACTGTTATGCATAAGTTAGTTCCAGGCTTAATTACTGAAATGGGAGAGGTCTATCCAGAGCTAGAACGTGCAGAAGCTCTAATTACGCAGACATTAGAACAAGAGGAGAAAAGATTCCGCGAAACACTTGGAACAGGTTTAAAACTTCTAAATACTGCACTGCATGATGTTCCGAGAAATGGTGAGCTTGACGGTAGAACAGCTTTTAAGCTTTATGATACTTACGGTTTTCCATTCGACTTGACCCAAGATATATTGCGTGAGAAAAGCTATAGTGTTAACGTCCAAGATTTTAATACTGCCATGGAAGAACAAAAAAACATGGCCAGAAGCAGCTGGAGTGGTAGCGGAGCAGAAACTGAAAATAATCTGTGGCTAGAAATTCAAAAGGAAAATGGCTCTACTGAGTTCATCGGTTATGAGACTCTAGAAGGTCGCGGTAATTTGGTGGCCATAGTAAAAGATAACGCAATAGTTAAGTCTATAAAATCTGGTCAGGAGGCTTTTGTGTTAACTAATCAAACTCCTTTTTATGCAGAAAGT
>CAYGRX010000134.1:0-1006 GCA_964352365.1 uncultured Rickettsiales bacterium | reverse complement strand
GAAAGTGGTGGCCAAGCTGGTGATAGAGGTGAAATAATTACTGATGACGGTATTTTTGAAGTTTCTGATACTAAGAAATTTGCAGGAAATCTTCATGCTCATTTTGGCAAAGTTACCAAAGGTGAAATAAAATCTGATGCTGAAATGGCAAAAATGATTGTACAGGAAGATAGAAGAAATGGAGTTAAACGCGCCCACTCAGCAACTCATATTTTACACGCAGTTTTAAAAAATATCCTAGGTGATTTTGTTACTCAAAAAGGTTCATTGGTTGAAAATGACTATCTACGATTTGATTTTTCATGCCCACATTCAATAACGGAAGAGAAATTAAAACAAGTTGAGCTTCAAGCTAATAGAATTATTATGGAGAATAGCGGCTCAGAAGTGCGAGTAATGCCTGTAAAACAAGCTATGGAAGTTGGGGCAACGGCATTATTTGGTGAGAAATATGGAGAGGAAGTACGTGTGGTTGGCATGGGCAATGATAGTTATTCACTAGAATTTTGTGGTGGAACTCATGTTGATAAAACTGGAGATATTGGTTTTTTAAAAATATTTAATGAGTCTTCAGTTTCAGCGGGAGTGCGCAGAATTGAAGCATATACTGGTGAGAAATCAGTTAAATATGTTGAAGATATTGAAGATAAATTAGATGAAGTTCAAAGAATAGTTAAAACAAATTCTACTGATTTAATACCCAGAATTTCAAAATTAGTACTGAAAAACGTGAAATGGAAAAGTTAATTGCCGAGCTTAAAAAGCAAGTTGCACTTGGTGGCAATAGTTCAAAGAACAGTAATTCAGAAAGTGATGTTCAAGAAATTAACGGTGTTAATTTTCTAGGTAAATTTTTACCTGGGGTACAAACAAAAGATCTGCGTGGCTTAGTCGATGAATATAAAAAGAAATATGAAAATGTTATAATTCTTCTAATTTCTGAAAATGATGGCAAGGCTGGTATTGCGGCAGGCGTTTCTGATAGCTTAACGGATAAATATAACGC